>NZ_JAEHBX010000054.1:0-33987 GCF_016483395.1 Bacillus cereus group sp. N21 | reverse complement strand
TTTTAAGAGTAATAGTATCAGTATATCCAAGTTTTAGAGGTTGCTTACAACTGGATTAAAGTTTTTGCACCAGAACCGTTTACACTACTAATCTTAGTATGTTTTGGGTGTTGTTTATGAGTATACCACTTCTAATCATAAAGTAGCATAGTAAAAAAATTGAAACCCGTCAGGGTTTATTTGATATGCCCACTTTTATAAAATCTATAAAAGATAATAAAAAACTATATGGAAAGACCGCATTTTGTATAAAAATATACCTTAAGTTGATGGATGTGTGGTGGGACCCCTCATAACTAAAATATTTCAACAAACGTTTGTTTAATTTTTCCATAACTAACTTCTGTATCATATAAGTAAAAAAGATAAGAAAACCCCATTTACATATATTCAAGAATTATAGTTATAATATGAAATTCATATTCTTATAGTTAATTAATCTTGAATGTCATTATATATTTTTCTGTAAGAATACTATATTATTCGATATAGATTTTGAATATATAAAATTTATATATTATTTTAAATTTTATTAATATATAATGTTATTGGATTTATAACTTAGATAAGGAGAAATAACATGATGCAACAGATAAATAATTCTAACTGGTTTACTTGTCCTTTATTGCGGAATCAGCCTAAACTAAGGCTCTTTTGTTTTCCATACGCAGGAGGGGGAAGTAGGATATTTCGGGGATGGGAAAAGACACTGCCTGCTGATATTGAAATACATATTGCTCAACTACCAGGAAGAGACAAACGTTTTTTGGAGGAGATATCACGTTCGGTAAGCAAAATGGTAGAGGGGCTAAAACAAGGAATACAGCCTTATTTGAATGAGCCATTTGCTTTTTTTGGTCATAGTATGGGAGCACTCCTTGCTTTTGAATTAGCAAGAACTTTAGTGAAAGAGGAGAAGGTCTCTCCACTTCACTTGTTTGTATCAGGAAAAGCGGCTCCACATTTAAAAAATATTCACCGAACTATTTATAACCTTCCTAAAGAGCAATTTCTTCAAGAATTGAGTAACCTAAATGGTACACCTAAGGAAGTACTTGGAAATAAGGAATTAATGGAGATATACGAGCCAATTTTGCGTGGGGATTTTGAAGTTTGTGATACGTACCTTTATAAAAAAGGGAGTCTTTTAACCTGTCCTATATCTGCTTTTGGTGGATTACAGGATGTAAGAGTTGATGAGAGAAACCTAAAAGCTTGGGGAGAACTTACAACAGGCTTTAATCAAGTACGTATGGTAGAAGGAGATCATTTTTTTCTTCATAGTCAGCAAGACTTTATCCAAAATGCAATAATTAATGATTTAAAATGCAATGTGTAAAGATAGAATTTTATTTTAGAAAGGGTGTATATTGAAAATATTATAAGAAATTAAATAGTATCGTATAGAGAGTGAGAGAGCATTTAAAATGATTAATATTTATGCGATCAAAAAGCCACAATTTATAGATGAAAATAGATATAATACCTTATTAAATTTGGTGTCTGCGGAAAAAAAGAAAAAAATAGATGGTTATGTAATAAAAGAAGACGCTTATAGATCTTTGTTAGGTGATATTTTGATACGATCTGTGATTTGTAAGCAATATAAAATATTTAATCAAGATATTAAGTATGATTACAATAAGTATGGTAAACCTTTTTGGGAAGGAAGTAATCATTTTTTCTTTAATATTTCGCACTCAGGAGATTGGATTGTTTGTATTGTAGATAAATTTCCTGTAGGTATAGATATTGAGCAAATATGTCCTATAAACTTAGAAGTAATTTCGCATTTTTTTTCAGATGAAGAAGTAGAAGATTTAAATACTAGGTCATCGGTTGGGAAAATTGATTATTTTTATGACCTGTGGACATTAAAAGAAAGTTATATAAAAGCAATAGGAAAGGGTCTTTCGATTCCTTTAAACTCTTTTGTAATAAAAAAAAATAAGGAGGAAGGTATTATCGTTAAACATGATGATCTTTATTCTTCTTATTTTTTTACGCAATATCAAATAGATTCTAATTACAAATTATCTGTATGTGCAACTTCTAATCGGTTTCCAAAGAAAGTTATTATTAAAAACATGTCAGAAATTGTTCAAGAGGTATTAGTTAATAATATAACTAATTTATAATGGAACTTAAACAAAAATTGCAAGATTTGACACTCCCACCCCTAAAGGAGCAAGCTAAATAACGTCAGTGGGATTCTTGCTACCAAAGGCGAAGTCCATTTCTGGTATCGCTGACGTGAAAGATTGCGGTGTGTCATCACCACTCTCACGACAGACCGTATAGGTTCGTGTTCAGATGTTTTAAAAGTACGCATGCCGAATAAACCCGAATGGGTTTATTTTTTTTAACTATGCTACCTGATGATACGGAGTGGAGAAACTATGGTCAAGGTTGGGGGATTTTTTATGATTAGAGAATTGTATCAAATATTTTCTCTTGTGGTCCTTATTCCTATTATCCTCGTAAAATTCGTAAAAATGTTCTCAAAATATTTTCGTTAGAATATTCAGAAAAACATTTACACATACAATGTTTTTAAGGTATGGTAGGGGTATTATACCAATAATATACGAGGAGGCTGTTTATGCAAAGAAAATATTTGTCTAAATCTTCTGTACTGGAATTCTCTACATCTTTATTATTACCTACTAGCACAGCGTTTGAGGGCACTCTTGAATCTAATACCAAAGAAACGGTAAATAATGAACAACCACAAAAAACATTAATTAATGATGGGAAACCATCTATGAAATCTCATGATAAAGATGGAAATCTAATTAAATCTTATTCTTAAGAAGAAATCAAGGAACTACAGTGAGAGAAGGTTTTGATGTATTTAAGCATTAAAAATCCAGCCACATTATCATTTGAATGTGTACCACCTAATTGAATGATTATACATATCATTAAACCAAGATTCTATTGTTCCGGCTTGACATGGAGCCTCTACGGGCATGAATTCTTGCAAAGAACGAAGCCAAAAGGACTTCACAAGGCAATCCACCCTATCATGCCCGCTTCTCCATATAAAGTCTTCCAATTCAATGTTATGTATGAAAATACCAGTAGATAGCTGGTTTTTTAATGACTATATGGCTGGGATTTCAGTGATTATATACAGGTTTTGGAACGGAACCCAGTATATTTCCAAATCAAGTGCATGCCACAGTTTATTTTGATGATCTTGATAGTAATAGTTTGGATCTTATTGCTCGACCTCCTTTTGAATTAGAAAAGGCTGAGAAAATGTGCTTAAGTGAGTGAAAAAAGTTAATCAAAATTCTAAAATAGAGTGAGGTTTTTACTACTGCTTACGGATTTTGTGTGAATTAAAAAATATATTGTATCTAAGCGATACATAAAAATAGAAGTAGTAATAGGAGAGAGGAATGATTTTAAAAAGTGAGATCACACAGTTAGTGCCGTCAATGTTAAATTAGGATTTTATTTACATTCCACTATTTTTGACATAATCAATTGGTCTTCCTTCATCTTTTCAGAGGGATTCGTTTTTCTTTTTTCCCATTTGTAATACCCACTTCTTGAGACCCCTGCAATTTCACAAAGCAACACAATTGGAAAGATATACTTTAATGTATGAGTAATCTCGTATTCTATTGGTTTATCTCTTTTGACCTCATCCCCTTTTTCGCAACTAAGAGCTTTTTTAAGTATGCATTTTCTGCTTCTAATCGTTTTATTCTATCCTCTTGATTTATTGCATTTGTTTGTCTAGTTTTCCTAGATTTACCTCGCTTTTCTTGTTGGCCTAGAATCCCTTCATTATTATAGTTTTTAATCCATCGGTCTATAACTGAATATGTAACTCCTAATTCCCTTCCAATTAATTTACTACCCGTTCCTCTATGTAAGTACATTTCAATAGCTTTCATTTTAAAATCAATCGAAAAAGTTCTTCCTATTTTCCCCATCAAAAATCCCCTCCATAATAAACAGTACAGTAACTTTCTTTCAGCTGTCTACTATGAGGGGATAATACCATTAGGGGGCATCTTTTTTAAATTCCATTGGTATCTGTAGTGATTGTAGTAAATCATATATTGTTTAATTTGATTTCTTAATTCATCTAAAGTTGTATATGCTTTAATAGAGGCTTCATCTTTAAGATGGCCAAAGAAAGATTCTTGGTGAGCGTTATCTCAATAACCAGTAAGTGTGCTTAACGAGATCAATAGAATTATAGAACCAAGTAGTAAACGTTTCATCCATCTGTCCGTTCCTCGGTAGTTATTGATGAGTCGTTTTATTTGGAAAAGGGAAATTAATGTTTATCCTAACAGGGACAATATCTTATTATTTAAGAATTTTATAATTTGGATATTTATATATTAATTTATAATAAGTCCTATTTCAAGGAACCATCAAACACAACAAAATCCTGAATTTAGATAAGTTATCTCAAGTTCAGTTTTTTCTGTTCGGGGCATAAAACAAAAATCGTCCTTATTACACTAATATTCAATCTTTCTGTTACTCCGGCTTACTCCCGATTTCTATATGATTTATGGTTTGACACAATACAAAAAAACAATAACAAACCATTGTGTTAAGTTGATGATTTGGAAGAAATTCAGATGTGATCCTTCATTTCTCGAATCGTTGACTTAACCCTTTGATATATATTTATTAAAATAATGTCGAGTTTTGGCGAAAAAAAAATCTTTATTAAATTCATTTCTATTGTGTATAATTTAACTTACTTACCGTATATTCTGATAATTTGTTTTTTTCGAATAAATTATCTTGTAAAATTTTGATTAGATTAAATTACTTGCTTCAAGAAAAACTTTTTTAGTGAAAATTATGAAAAAACATAAGTTATTAGATTTAAAGAAACTTACAATACATACCCAGGCTAATCGTCCTTTAAACGAATTCTGTTTAAGAAACTGCGCCTAACTTCTAAGTGTTTTACGCCTTCTTTGAGGAATCTAATGAGTACGCGTATGAAGCTTATTCATTATAAGGCGAAACTGCCATTGTGAGGAATAAAGTATGAAAAATTGCACCTACGAACTCTATCAATTGAATGCTGGGTCTCCTATACTCCCCAACTACATGTATATCATTGTGGACACCGTTACTCGTAAAACGGCAATCATTGATCCAGGATGGGATTTGGATTTGATTACATCTCGTTTTGAGGAAATAGGGGTTAAACCCTCTGTTATTTTGCTGACACACTCCCATTTTGACCATGTGAATATGGTGGAACCTTTAGTTGAAAGGTATGGATCATCAGTGTATATGTCAGGTATAGAATGCAATTACTACCAATTTCATGCCCCAAAATTAACATGCTTTGAGGATATGGAAATCCTATTTTTGGGGAATACCCGTATCCAATGCTTAGTCACTCCTGGGCATACTGCGGGTGGGAGCTGCTTTCTCCTTTCAGATGCTATCTTTACTGGCGATACTGTTTTCATTGAAGGATGTGGAATGTGCAATAAAGAGGGAGGATCCCCAGGACAGATGTATGAGAGTTTTCAACGTATAAAAAGGACTGTAGCTCCGCATGTACGAGTGTATCCAGGTCATTCGTACGGAAAACCGCCAGGTTACCGTCTTGATGAATTAGAGAAATACAATATTTATATTCTATTCAATTCAAAAGAACATTTTGTGAACTTCAGAATGCGTAAAAATCAAAAGCATTCTCCATTTTAAAAACTATATATATAAAAGATGGATCGTAATCAATTCAATCATTTCTTATTTTTCAAATCAGTCAGTTTATACGCATTTAGCAAAGTAATTCAAACTGGGGATGGTGATCATGTTTGCTTCCGCAGTTTGAATTACTGAGCGCTAAAAAAGGATATGTAAATTGCATTGAGAGTTATAAAAAAAATTTTGCAAAGTAGAGGATGAAATATGAGGGATAAGATATCCAATTTACATCTTAATAACACTCAAGCTGATTTTAACACTGGAATTAAAATTACCGAACAGTTTGAGTTGAATGTCGCTAAGTCTCCAACATCAGTGGCAATTATAGGAGACGGCATCGATATTACATATCAAGAATTTAATTCGAAAGCAAATCAATTAGCACGAACACTTAGATCCAAAGGGATTGGACCTGAGTGCCTTGTTGCAATTATGGCCGAACGTTCATTAGAGATGATGATTGGTATTTGTGCGATTTTAAAGGCTGGTGGTGCTTATGTACCAATAGACCCGACCTATCCCCAGGCTCGTGTTAATTACATTCTTAATGACAGTCAAGCAAAGATTGCACTAGTGCAAAATAAATTTTTAACTTCCTTCGATAATCAATACCTTACGATTGATTTAAATGATGAAGCTTCATACGACTCGAATGATGAAAATCTAGGACCTATTGGCTCTTCTTCCGACTTAGCTTATGTTATTTATACCTCCGGTTCCACAGGGAATCCTAAAGGAGTTATGGTGGAACATCGTTCAATGATTAACGGTCTTAACTGGCTACAGAAAGTCTATCCAATCAACCAAGAAGATGTAGTGATGCAAAAAGCATCCATATCTTTTGATCTCTCTGTATGGGAGTTATTTTGGTGGATGTTTGCAGGGACAACGCTGTGTTTACTTAAACCAGGAGGAGAAAAAGATCCAGAAGCGGTTATTAAGGCAATTGAAAAACATCAGGTCACGACCATATACTTTGTACCTTCGCTATTAAATCTTTTATTAGATTATGTCAATGACTCTGATAAAGATAGAAACTTATCTAGCCTTAAGCGAGTCTTTGCAATTGGAGAAGCTTTAGAAAAGAATAGTGTAGACACGTTCAATGATCATATTAAAGCTCTTTATAATACTCAATTAATTAATTTATACGGACCGACAGAAGCTACTGTTCATGTGACCTTCTACGATTGTTCTAGTAAAGAGATGGACGGTATGGTGCCAATTGGTAAGCCTATTGATAATATTCGATTATATATTGTAGATGAAAAATTGCGTCCTCAGCCATCTGAACAAATAGGCGAGTTGTGTATTGCTGGAGTAGGGTTGGCACGAGGCTATATAAATAGAGAAGAGCTAACACTTGAAAAATTTGTTGAACATCCGTTTGAGGGAGAGGATCGTCTTTATCGTACAGGAGATTTAGTTCGTTTGCTTCCTGATGGAAATATTGAATATATCGGACGGGTTGACCATCAAGTTAAAATTCGAGGATTTCGGATTGAAGTGGGGGAGATAGAGCATCAACTGCGTGAGCACAAGAAGGTTAGAAATGCAGTAGTCATTGCTCGTCAAGATAAGAAGCACCAACAGTATCTATGTGGCTATGTTGTTCCTGAAAAGGTAGTAACAGAGCAAGAATTAAAAGAGAGCCTCAAGGACATTTTACCGGGATTTATGATTCCTGATCGTTTGGTGATAATGGACAGCTTTCCATTATCACCAAACGGTAAATTAGATCGCAAACAATTACCAGAGCCTGAGCAAATTGAAAACAATCTGGAGTATGTTGCACCTCAAAATGAAATTGAGCAAACGTTAGCTGAATTGTGGAAAGAGGAACTTGGAATAGAGCGAATTGGCATCCATGATAATTTCTTTAATTTAGGGGGACATTCACTGAAGGCGATTCGTTTGAGATTGAATATTCAAAAGGCATTGCAAGTAAGTATTCCACTGCATATCATTTTTGGGAGTCCGACGATAAGGCTTCTAGCGGATTACATAATGGGTAAAGAAGGCAAGGGGGAATATAAGCCTATTCCGAAAGCAAGTAAAAAACCTTATTATCCCCTGTCTTCTGCCCAAAAAAGAATGTATATGCTTAATCAACTTGATCCGGCATCAATTAATTATAACATTCCTAATGTGTTTAAAATTAAAGGTGCACTAGATATCGTCAATCTAGAAAAAGCTTTACAAACACTCATTCAACGCCATGAAAGCTTCCGAACAAGCTTTATGATAAAAGATAATGAAGCAGTTCAAATCATACACGACGAGGTACCTTTTAGCTTAGATTATGCTGAGGTAGAAGAAAAAGAGGTTGACGCACTAATACGTCAATTTGTAAAACCTTTTGACTTATCACAAGCTCCTTTAATTAGAGCCAAATTTGTAAAGATAGATGACTATCAATCCATTTTTATTCTGGATTATCACCATATTATTGCTGATGGTGTATCTACTAATATCATAATCAATGAGTTATCTCGATTGTACACGGGAGAATTTTTGCAACCTATCCCTATCCAATACAAAGATTATACTCAATGGTATCAAGAACAGTTAGAAGACAATACATTTACTGGTCAAGAAAAATACTGGTTGGAGAGTTACTCAGATGAAATCCCAACACTGAATCTTCCAACGGATTTTAAGCGCCCTGACGTACAGAAGTTTGAAGGAGCAAAAGTTTCTTTTGAAATTAACGGGGAGTTAACAGGTCGATTACTCGAGGTGGCAAGGGATAGTCAAGCGACTCTTTATATGACGTTGTTAACGACTTTTAAAATGTTGTTGAGTCGGTATACGGGTCAAGAAACAATTATTGTAGGGAGCCCAATTGAAAATAGGCAACACCCAGATTTAGCTGAGACTGTAGGAATGTTTGCCAATACACTTGCCATAAAATCAAGAATTGATCCAGAAAAGAACTTTGCAGAGCAATTAAGTCTTATTAAAGAGGAATCTTTATGTATATACGAGAATCAAAATTATCCACTTGAAGAGCTAATTAAGCAGATTAACCTGCAGAAAGACGTTAGTAGAAATCCATTATTTGATGTCATGTTTGTGTTGCAAAACATGGAGGACAGTCAACTATCATTAGGAAAGGCACAGGTAAGGCCATACAATTTTGATTTTAAGACGTCCAAAGTGGATCTCACCCTAATTGCTATAGAAACAGGTAATGGTATTTCTTTTGACCTAGAATACAGTACGAATCTGTTTAAAGTAGAAACAATTGAACGTCTGGTGCAGCACTTTGTCAAATTATTAAGTGAGATAGTTAGAAATACTTCTAAGCCGATTAAAGAGATCGACATTTTATCCCAAAAGGAGCAACAACAAATAATAGTTGAATTTAACCAAAATAGAACGAATTATCCTAAAAATAGGACAATTCAAGTGTTATATGAAGAGCAAGTGATGAAGTTTCCTGACCAGATAGCTGTTTCTTTTAATGGTGAGAACTTGACCTATGCTGAACTGAATCAGCGAGCCAATAACCTTGCACAGCTATTACGTAAACAGGGGATTCAGCCTAATCAATTAGTCGGTTTAATGCTTGAACGTTCACTTGAAATGGTAATTAGTATGCTTGCAGTGGTAAAAGCAGGTGGGGCCTATCTTCCAATAGACCTGGAATACCCAAGTGATCGAATTGCCTTCTTGTTGAAGGATAGTCAAACTAAGCTTTTGCTGACAACTTCTCATTTGGCCAAGACTAACGTATTTGCTGGGGAAATTATCTGTATTGACCAATTGTCTTTAACTCGTGAGAGCATCCCTAATCCTGAAGTAAAGAACCAGTCTGGAGATTTATCTTATGTAATGTATACATCAGGTACAACCGGTGCGCCTAAAGGTGTGTGTATTAGTCATCGTAACGTTATTCGATTGGTCAAAAATACTAACTATATTCCTTTTTCTTCAGACATACGAATTTTACAAACTGGTGCGTTTGGATTTGATGCGACTACATTTGAGGTCTGGGGAAGTTTGTTAAATGGGGGGACTCTATACTTGGTCGACAAGGAAAGGATCTTGGATACTACACTATTGAAACAAACAATTGCAACAACCCCTGTTAATACAATGTGGCTTACTTCACCACTTTTTAATCAATTAGTAGACAAAGATGTTTCCCTCTTTGCCTCAATGGAGTATTTGATTGTAGGTGGAGATGCATTATCGCCAAAGCATATCAACCGTGTAAGAGAAGAGTGTCCACAACTGAAGATCATTAATGGTTATGGGCCTACAGAGAATACGACTTTCTCAACGACCTATGAGATAGAGAGACATTTTGAAGGTAGTATTCCCATTGGAAAGCCAATTTCAAACACACAAGCTTATATTTTAAACAAGTACAATCAGGTACAGCCGATTGGAGTGGTGGGTGAATTGTGCTTTGGTGGAGATGGTTTAGCAAGTGGCTATTTTAACAGACCAGAACTAACAAAGCAAAAATTTATAACAAACCCTTTTAATAAAACTGAAAAATTATACAAAACTGGTGATATGGCAAGATGGCTTTCTGACGGGAACATAGAGTTCTTGGGAAGAGTTGACCATCAAGTGAAGATTAGAGGATTTAGAATTGAGCTGAGTGAAGTGGAGAGTAAATTGTTGAGCCATTATGCAGTTAGAGAGGCAGTTGTCTTGGCAAAAGAGAATCCAAAGAGTGGGGAAAAATATCTCTGCGCCTTTTACACAACCTCAGCAGAAGTTGAGGTTGATCATCAAGATGTAAGAGAGTATCTTCGTCAGTCTTTACCAGCTTATATGGTGCCGGGCCATTTTCTACAGTTAGAAGAGTTTCCGCTCAATGCAAACGGTAAAATTGATCGAAAAGCATTGCCAGAACCTTCCCAACATGAAGTAGTTAATGTTGAATATACAGCACCAAGGAATGAAACAGAGAAGAAATTGGTCCAGTTGTGGGAACAAGCTTTAGGTATGGATAAGGTCAGTGTATTCGATTACTTCTATGACTTAGGAGGCAACTCTTTATCAGCTACACTCTTGCATGCTTATATTCAGAAGGAATTCGGAATCCGCCTTTCTTTAACAAGTCTCCTTCAGAATCCAACAATAGAAATTATGGCGAAACAGATTGGAAATGATATTCATCAGGAAGTATTCACGATTCCAGTTGCACAAGCAAAAGAGTATTACCCAATGTCTCCGCAACAAGGACGTATATATACACAGCAAGAGATGAGTTCTGGACTTACTAACTACAATATATTAATTACTGTGATGCTTGAACAAGGGATAGATATTGCAAGATTTAAAGCGGCATTGCAACAAATGATTGAGCGCCACGAGTCATTGAGAACTTCGTTTGTATATGCGAGTGAACAAGTATACCAAAAGGTTTGGGAGCAGGTTGTGTTGGATGTGGAATATTATGAGTCCGAAGAAGCCCTGCGTGAAGTCTCATTTATGCGACCATTTGACTTATCTCAAGCCCCGTTGTTAAGAGTGGCATTGGTCAAGATGGAAGACAAAACCCACAAAATTTTCATAGAAATGCACCACATTATTACTGATGGATTCTCTTTAACCATTTTCTTTAAAGAATTGCAAGCATTGTATGAAGGGAAAATCCCTCCTGAACTCTATATACAGTACAAAGACTATTCAGAATGGATGAATCAAGAGCGGAGACAAGAAATAGAAGAGACACAAGCAAGATTTTGGCTAGATGTCTTCAAAGAACCGGCACCAACTTTAGAGCTACCCACTGATCAAAAACGGCAGGATAAGCTTGATTTATCTGGTGAGATTTTGTCTTTTGAAATTAATGCACAGCAAACGGTAGCCTTGCGCCACTTCTCATTGAAGCAGGAAGCTACTCTGTTTCAAGTGCTTGTCTCAATTTATAATGTGTTCCTTATGAAGATTACAGGACAAGAAGATATTGTAATAGGAACACCAGTATCAGGAAGGAATTACCCAGGCCTAGAAAATGTTATGGGGATGTTTGTAAACACGTTATGTCTTAGAAATTATCCTCAACCAAATTTATCTTTTAGTGCCTTTGTGCGTGAAGTTAAACAACGAAGTATGGATGCATTTGAGCATCAAGAGTATCCATTTGAAAAATTGGTAAATGAAGTGGTAAAGGATCGTCAATACAATCGTAATCCACTCTTTAACACCATGATCGCTTTACAAAATATCGACTTATACCAAATGAACTTCCTTGGTGGAAATGTTCGTTTGTCTACAGAGCATGAGCACTTTGTTATGTTTGATTTAAACATGCAAATATACGAATTGAAAGACAGGTTAATAATTGATTGGGAATATGTTACACAGTTATTTACAGCAGAAACGATGGGTAACTTCCAAAGATATTTTATGGAAATCATTGATGTTATTATCCAAAATCCAGATGTGAAGCTAGAAGATATTCAACTGTCCGCACTTCCAAAAACAAAGCAGGTGGAAGTGCCAAATTTTGATTTTTCTTTTTGAAAAGAGGAATACTAGAGTTAGTATGGGGGGATAGGAGTGACTGAAATGAGTGGAACGAAAGTTATAAAGAGTTATCGAAAGATTATTGCGAACCAGCAGGTGAAAGAAGGAGCGTATTGGAGAGAAAAATTGGCTGGGCACAGGAAAGTAGCCTGTTTTCCATCTGACTCTTATCAATCTAAGTCTCAGGAAAATGTTTCTTCGTCTAATTATCAATTTTCAGACGATCTATTGGTCAAAGTGAAAAAAGTCAGCAATAATAATGATTATGCTTTACATGTGGTGCTTGCGGCTGCCGTTACGGTACTACTTTATAAATACACCGGAATGGAAGACATTGTTATTGGACAGCCAGTTCTTGATCCTGTTTCAGAGAATATGATGAATGACCGTCTCGTCTTAAGAAGTAGATTAGAGGGAGATCTGACATTTAAGAGTCTCCTAATCCAGATGAAGCAAACAGTTTTAGACGCGATCGAGCACCAAAATTACCCGATGGACGTTCTAGCAGAAGAGCTAGAGTTAAAAATGGCTCCAGGGGAGAATCCTTTTTATGAAACCGGGGTTCAACTTGAAAACATTCATGCATCAACATTTAACGAAGAGTGCCCTAAAATTCTTTTTTCTTTCAAAAAGGGAGAGAGCGGCATAGATCTTAGCATCAAACACAATACGCTTTCCTTTCAACCAGCGACAATTGATAGAATTGTAAGTCATTATTTTAAAGTGCTAGAACAGGTGTTGAATAATTTAGAGACTAAGTTGCTAGATGTTGGCCTTTTGACATTAAGTGATGGCAAATGGATTGCTGATTATAATAAAACTCAACTCGATTTTGACTCGAGCCTTAAATTCATGGATGTATTTGAAGCTCAAGTTGCTCAAAGGCCAACAGCACCAGCGATTGTAGGAGACGGTATCCGCCTTACTTATCAAGAATTTAATGCAAGAGTAAACCGGTTGGCAAGAACACTTAGAGACAAAGGGGTTCAACCGGATAGCTTGGTTGCAATTATGGCAGAGCGCTCAGTAGAGATGCTTGTCGGAATTTTTGCCATTCTTAAAGCAGGAGGTGCTTATATACCGATTGATCCCAAATATCCTCAGGCACGGGTGAAGTATCTTCTTGAAGATAGTCGCGCAGAAGTAGTGCTCACGCAAGCAAAGTTCATGGATAGACTGGAAGGTGACTACCAAAAGTTAAATCTAGACGATGAGGCCTCTTACGCTAATGAGGAAAGCAACTTAGTATCTGTGAACAAAGCTACTGATCTAGCATATGTCATTTATACGTCAGGTTCCACAGGAAAACCAAAGGGCGTTATGATTGAACATCATAATATGATGCATATCCTGACAGCGTTAGAAGAGAGATATCCATTTGGAGTCGAGGATGTCTATTTACTAAAAACGCCGTTTACTTTTGATGTATCTGTAAGTGAGTTGTTTGGTTGGGTTCGTGGCGGTGGTCATCTGGTCATACTCGAACCAGAAGCGGAAAAAGATCCAGAGAAACTGTTAGAGGTATTGCATGAATCAAATGTGACACATGTAAATTTTGTACCATCATTATTAAATGTCTTTGTTCAGGTCCTTAAAGATCGTAACGATTGGAGCTTATCAGCATTAAAGTACGTGTTGGTGGCAGGAGAAGCTCTTCCAAAGAAAGTGGCTTACAATTTCAAGGAAATGCTCCATGATGTGCGCCTAGAAAACCTATACGGACCAACAGAAATTACTATCTATGCAACAAACTATTCTGTTGTGAATGATTCTAAGCTCGGGAGCATACCAATAGGTAAGCCATTGCCTAATGTACAGGCTTATATCGTGAACGAACAGTTAAGTCTTCAGCCAATTGGGGTAGCTGGGGAATTGTGTATTGCTGGTAGTGGAGTTGCCCGCGGTTACTTGAATCGTCATGAGCTGAGTGAAGAGAGGTTTGTTACTTGTCCTTGGGAAACTGGAGTGAAGATGTACCGAACTGGTGATTTAGTACGTTGGCTAGCTAATGGAGACATTGAGTATTTAGGGCGTATTGACCACCAAGTTAAAATTCGTGGTTATCGAATTGAATTGGAAGAGATTGAAAGGGTTGTCATGGAGCATTCTTCAGTACGAGAAGCATTGACAGTGGTCCGTGAAGATAGAAATGGAGACAAGAACCTCGTGATGTATGTGGTCCTAGAGGTTGGAAAAGAAATGCATGTGAATGAGATGAGGGAGTATTTACAAGGGCTACTTCCAGAATATATGGTGCCTTCAGCTTATGTGTTCCTAGAGGCGTTTCCGTTGAATCACAATGGAAAGGTGGATCGACAGGTTTTACCTGTTCCAGATGAATCTAGCTTTGATCAGGTGGAGTATGTTGCACCACGTAATTCCGTAGAGCAAGTAATCGCAGAGGTGTGGAGTGAAGTCCTGGGCAATGAAAAAGTTGGAGTTCATGACAATTTTTTCACTCTAGGTGGGCATTCTTTGTTAGCGATGCTGATAGTTTATCGTCTTCGTTCTGCTTTAAATACAGAGCTCTCTATGCAGTCTCTGTTTGACCACCCGACCGTCTCTAAATTGGCGGTAATAATTGATGGAAATAAGAAGGTCTCTAATAAGAATGGAAGGCAACGAATTACTAAGCTTTCCCGCGAAAAACATCGTTTGAACTAGTAAAATCTTTTTAATTGGTAACTAGAGTTAATAAGGGGAGAAACTAATGAAGAATGTATCTCAGCATTCAACAGAGGAAGTTTTGGTGGAAGAACAAGCAGATGAGGTTTATTCTTTTGATGCTTCATTTGCTCAAAAAAGACTATGGTTAATGGATCAACTACTTGATGATAAGTTTGTCTATAATATCCCTACTTCCATACGGATACAGGGCGTTATTCAGCTAGAAGCACTGGAGCGGGCATTCTACTATATAATTAATCGCCACGATACACTACGTACTACGTTTTGTGAAATAGATGGAGAGATTGTTCAAATCGTTCGCAAAAGACTTCAATGGAGGCTCCTAATTGATGATTTAACTCCTTTGGAGGAAAGTGTGCGTTGGGAACATGCAATCGATTTGGCTGAAAAAGAGGCAGAAACACCTTTTGACCTACAGGAAGGACCTCTTTTTCATGTTCGTTTAATTCGTCTTAGTGAAAGGGATCATCTTCTATTAGTTAATTTACATCATATTATTTCAGATGGTTGGTCGACAAATGTATTGATGAGAGAATTGTCTCAACTTTATAAGGCATTTGTCCATCAGGAAAAAATCGAGCTACAGGAGCTGCCGATCCAATATGCCGATTTTGCCCATTTCCAGAAAGAGTGGTTACAGGGCGAATCATATGAATTGCAACTGCAATATTGGAAGGAACAACTTTCTGGTGAACTCCCTGTATTGCAATTGTCCACTGCTACTCCACACTCTCAAAAACGTGGAAACAGAGGTAAAACCTATGAATTTACTGTGAGTCCTGCTGTCAGTCGAGCAATCAAACAATTTAGTCAGAGAGAGAAAACGACCAATTTCATGACATTGTTTGCTGTATATAATGTATGGCTGTACCGATATGCGAATCAGAATGACTTGCTTGTTGGTATACCAGTAGCAGGCCGTGAATGGGAAGAGGTAGAAGAGGTAATTGGCTTTTTTATCAACAATTTAGTCATTCGTAGTCACATTGATGAAAAAGTATCGTTCCGCAATTTTCTACAGAGCGTTAAACAGAACGTTATAGAAGCTTATTCTAATCAAGATGTTCCATTTGAAAAAGTGGTGGAGGTTGTCCAACCAGATCGTGATATTCAAATTTCTTCAATTTTTCAAAACATGTTTTCTCTTCGTGTGCAGGATAATACTTTTACATTGGAAGGACTCCAAACAGAGGTTATTCAGGTTGAACGTCATTCTGCAAAATTCGATTTACTGATGGAGATGACGGAATCAGAGGACGGTTTCACAGGAACGTTGGAATATAGTACCGACTTGTTCGATGGGGAAACCATCAAGAAAATGGTAAATCATTTCTTGAATCTGTTAGAGGGAATAACCAACAATGCAGAAGAAAGTGTAGCCCGTTTACCGATGCTAACTGAAGAGGAAGTACAACAACAGGTACAGCAATGGAACGAGACGGATGTAGCATATCCTTCCATAAGTGTACAAGAAGGCTTTGAGGCGTGGGCTTCTCGAAAACCAGAGAAAATAGCTCTTGTATATGGTGAAGAAACAGTAACGTATGGAGAACTAAATCGTAAAGCCAATCAATTAGCTCATCGATTACAGTCGCTTGGTGTTGGAGTAGACACATTGGTTGGTATTTGTCTGAATTCTAGCCCCGAGATGGTGGTCAGTATGCTTGCTGTACAAAAGGCAGGAGGTGCCTACGTCCCAGTCGATCCTTCATTGCCGCTTGAGAGACGTCGCTACATGGTGGAGCGTGCTGGGTTGAAGGCGTTGGTGACCAAACAACTCTGGGCAGAGGAGTTGTCTGGGGAGGCTGGGGTAGCAATCGTGTGCCTAGATAGCGAGGCAGGACTAATTGCAGTTGAACCAGAACACAATTTGCAGAATGAAGCAGGCGCAACGAACCATATGTACGTAATTTTTACCTCAGGTTCTACAGGAGTACCTAAAGGCGTTAACGTTTTTCGAAGAGGTTTTGAGAATTTAATGCAATGGTATATTGGTGAATTCCAGATGTCGGAAACGGATAGCATGTTGTTAATCACTTCACCAAGCTTTGATATGACGCAGAAAAGTATCTACGCCCCGCTGATGACTGGTGGACAACTAGTGTTGTTACAAACAGGACTCTATGATGCAGCTGAGATTACCAATGAGATTGAAAAGAACAATATTACACTGCTAAGTTGTACACCAAGTGCTTTTTACCCGTTATTGGATGAAGCTGTTACAACCGAATATGCCCCGTTAAGCACGTTGCGCCATGTTTTCCTAGGGGGAGAACCTATATTGGCCAATCGATTGGTGTCATGGACCACATCAAGAGCATGTCATGCTGAGGTGGTAAATACATACGGTCCTACTGAATGTACTGATATTACTGTATTTAAACGTTTGCCTGATATGGAGCTACTACTAGATAAGCCTATGCCAATTGGGCGACCTGTCCCTAACAATAAAACCTACATTTTGAACAGTGAATTGGGACTTGTACCAGCAGGGACACCAGGGGAATTGTGCATTGCAGGAGTGCAAGTAGGTGGAGGCTACATTGGCGAGAAAAAGATGACTGCTGAAAAGTTTCTTGTCAACCTCTATGGAGATGAGCGAACGCCGTTTTTGTACAGAACAGGAGATCTTGCAAGGTATTTGCCAGATGGAACAATTGAGTATTTAGGTCGAATAGATCATCAAGTGAAAATTCGAGGATATCGGATTGAGCTAAGAGAAATTGAAGTGGTGCTAAGAAGGTGCGCTGGCGTCAAGGAAACAGTTGTCGTGGCAACAGAAACTCGACCGGGAGATAAGCGCTTAGTTGCTTATGTCGTTCCAGAAGGCAAAAGGCAATCAGGAGAAGATTTTTCAACTCGGTTACGGAATGAACTTCTAGACAAGTTACCAAACTATATGATTCCGTCAGTATTTGTTATTTTGGAGGATCTGCCGTTATCTCCGAATGGCAAGGTAGATCGTAAGGCGTTACCTGACCCTAAGATGACTGGTGGACAGGAGCGGTTATACACAGCACCGCGCACAGTACTTGAGAGGAAAATGGCAGATATTTGGATGAGTGTATTGCATGTTGAGAAAATAGGTATTTACGATAACTTTTTCGAATGCGGTGGTCATTCACTATTGGCGACACAGCTCGTTTCTCGTTTACGCTCTGCTTTAGATATAGAAATCTCTCTTCGGGCTTTGTTTGATAACCCAACAATTGCTGGGCTGGCTTCTGAAGTCACATTTTCTGACAGAGCAGAGAAGAGTGAATTAGAATCAGGACTGAAACATAGTAACGAGACAATTCTACCGGTGTCTCGAGAGGGTAAAATACCACTTTCGTTTACGCAGAAGCGCTTGTGGTTCTTGGATCAACTAGAACCTGAAAGTGTAGCTTATAACATCTTCTCGGCTATTCGAATAGAGGGAGCGCTGGATAAACAAGCATTTGAAATTTGTCTAAATCAACTTGTTGAACGACATGAGTCGCTAAGGACAACTTTTAAGGATGAAGATGGCCCAGTACAAATTATCTCTCCGACCCTTCACATTCCATTATCATTAATAGATTTTCGGGAGATGGAAGAAAAAAAGAAAGAAACAGAAGTAGAGAGATTTATTTTAGAGGAAACTAGTCGTCCATTCGATTTGGAAAGAGGCCCCCTGTTACATGTAAGCTTGCTATGGCTAGATGAAACGGAATATGTCCTATTAGTTTCGATGCATCACATTATATCTGATGGATGGTCTATCGGGTTGCTAATACAAGAATTGGGTGAGTTGTACTCAGCTCATCTCCATGGGAGACCAGCAAATTTGCCAGAGTTGACTGTTCAGTATGCTGATTATGCGGAATGGCAGAACAATAAAGTAAGCGGAGAAAATTTTGAACTTCTTACTACATATTGGTCTGAGCAATTGGGTGGGGAATTACCAATATTGGAGCTACCATCTGATAACCCACGACCTAAACGACAAACATTCCGTGGTGGTCGTAAAACGGTACAAATTCAAAATGACACCGTTCAAAAGCTAAAAGAGCTCAGTCATCGCGAAGAGGTTACATTGTTTATGGTGTTTCTCTCAGCATTTAGTGTATTACTTAATCGATTAAGTAGACAAGAAGACTTGATTATTGGGACACCAATTGCAGGGCGAACCCACACAGAAACAGAACCATTGATTGGGTGCTTCGTCAATACTTTGGCACTACGCGTTGACCTTTCACAAAAACCGACGTTTGTAGATTTACTTAAGCGAGTGCGGAAGGTTTGCTTAGATGCTTATGCTCATCAAGATATGTCATTCGAGAAGTTAGTCGAGATTATACAGCCAGAACGTAGTCTGAGTCGTAACCCTATCTTTGATGTGATGATTAATTTAGTCAATACACCTACTGAAAATGCACAATGGCAGGATGTTACTCTATCTCAGATGGATGTAGGAGATCCTCAATCCAAGTTTGCTCTCACACTGTATATACAAGACAAGCAAGATGGTATGGAGTTGGAATTTGTTTATCAGAAGGATCTTTACAGTGAAAAAAGGATTGAAGAACTTTCCAGTCAATATATATCACTACTAAAACAGGTAGTGAATCATAGTGGAATGGCGATTGATTCTTATTCTCTTACAACGGATAGAAGTAAGAAAGTTCTACCTAATCCAAAAGCGAAACTAGAAAAACCGTTCTATCCATCGGTTCCTGAAATGTTCCGTAGGGTTACTCTTCAAAATCCAGAACAGGAAGCCATTAACCATCGGGGAGAGAAGAAAACTTATGGAGAGTTGGCTGAAGCTGTCCAAAGCATTGTAAGTAGTCTACATGCTGGGGGACTGAATCAAGGTGAGGTTGTAGCCATTTTTGGACGACGTAGTATCGGTCTAATTGCTAGTATGTTGGGGGTATTAACCGCAGGGGGGGTAGTGTTAACAATAGACAAGAACATGCCATTAGAGAGAAGACAAAAGATACTGCTTTCATCAGGTGTTGATAGACTGATTTATGTTGGAAGTCGTCAAGCTGAAGACGATTCCTTGTTTACAAACACTGAATGGAAAGAGGTTCATTTCATTAACGAGATGAAAGGTCAACCTCTAACAAATCTGAAAGATTCAAAAAATATAGAGGTAGCTACTTTCTCACTACCACAACCAGATGATCCAGCCTATATTTTCTTTACTTCCGGGACTACAGGCGTTCCTAAGGGTGTTGTTGGAAAGCACAGTGGACTAGCGCATTTTCTTGTATGGCAACGGGAAAAGTTTGGGATTGAACCAGGAGATCGGGCTGCCCAGTTAACAGGTCTTTCTTTTGATGTTGTACTACGGGATATCTTGCTTCCTTTGACGAGTGGGGCGACGATTTGTTTGCCGGATGTAGAGGAGGATCTATCTGCTTCGCAGATTTTACCATGGATGGAAAGAGAGAAGGTTACTTATTTTCATACTGTACCTAGCTTAGCGCAGTCATGGTTGGAAATTGAAAATGTTAAGCTTACTCATCTGCGTTACGTTTTCTTTGCAGGAGAACCTCTTTCAGCAGGCTTAGTCAAATCATGGCGCTCAACTTTTGGCGATCATACCACAATAGTTAACTTGTATGGTCCAACTGAGACTACTTTGGCAAAATGTTATTTCGAAGTTCCGAGGAAGGATAATCTACCATTTGTTCAACCAATTGGACAACCGCTTCCTGAAACTCAAGTATTAGTAGTAAATACAGATTTTCAGCTTTGTGGTATTGGTGAACCAGGTGAAATTGTCATTCGAACACCTTTTAGAACACTTGGATATTTGCAAGCTTCTGAAAAAGACAATGCTCTTTTTATACCTAACCCATTCACAGATGACCCAGAAGACATTGTATATCGAACAGGAGATATGGGTATCTATCGTCTAGACGGGTTACTGGATATTGCAGGAAGGCTTGATGATCAAATCAAAATTCGGGGAATTCGTGTAGAGTTAGGGGAAATTAAATCCATTATATCTAGTCATCCTCTTGTTAAAGAAGCAGTGGTCATTCCTGTTTTGGCAACTAACGGTGACAAAAGATTAGCAGCTTATTTCCTTCCTCAAAACGAGAAGGTGGAAGTTGCCGAATTACGTGCCTATGTTAAGGAGAAATTGCCTTCGTTTATGATTCCAGAGGCATTTGTCAAGATTGAGGCAATTCCGCTTAATGCAAACGGAAAAGTGGATCGTCGAAAGCTTCCTGACCCGACAATTTCATTTAATGAACTGCTTTCTGTATCATCTATCCCTCCAACAACAGAGTTAGAAGAGGAGATAGGAGAAGTATGGAAAGAATTACTGGGAGTGAGACAAGTAGGCATTCATGACAATTTCTTTGACATTGGAGGGCATTCATTGCTTATTTTACAAGCTAAAACTAAGCTAGCCAAACTGCTACAACGAGATATTCCTTTAGTTGACTTTTTTCAATACCCTACCGTGTCTTCCTTAGCAACGCACCTTAGCGGAGATGGGGAAGAGTCATTACGGTTTGGAAAATCTAAGGATCGTGGAAGTAACCGACGAAATGCTTTGCAACAACGTCGTCTTCAGAGACAGACAAAGAAATAATAATAGACAAAAGAGAAGGGGATGTACGCTATGACCATGTCTTCAGAGAATGGATCAGAGATTGCAATTGTAGGTATGAATGGTAGATTTCCAGGAGCGCCTAACTTGGAAACTTATTGGAAGAATTTATTAGAAGGTAAGGAAGGTATTCGTTTTTTTAGTGATGAGGAACTGAAGAAAGAGGGCATTGACCGATCTCAGTATGAAAATCCAAATTATGTGAAGGCTGGTACAGAACTTAATGATATTGATAAGTTTGACGCCTCTTTCTTTGGCTTTACCCCACGTGAAGCGGAAATCATGGACCCGCAGCAACGATTGTTTTTAGAGTGTTGTTGGGAAGTTCTGGAGATTTCTGGATATGATCCAGAAAAATATCTTGGACGTATTGGCGTATATGCTGGTGTATTTTCTAGTACGTATCTGTTTAATTTATACAGCAACCAGGCTCTTTATAATTCAGTAGGGGAACTAAATATTCGTCATGGGAATGAAAAGGATTATTTGGCTACTCGAGTATCATATAAATTGAACCTTAAAGGACCAAGTGTAAGTGTGCAGACTTCCTGCTCTACATCTCTTGTTGCTGTTCATTATGCAGTCCAGAACTTACTAAGTGGCGAATGTGACATGGCGATTGCTGGTGGAGTGTCAATTGTAACTCCCCAAAAAACGGGATACATGTATCAAGCAGGTGGGATTCAATCACCAGATGGACATTGTCGTCCTTTTGATGCGAATGCAAAGGGTACGATCTTTGGCAACGGAGTAGGAGTCGTTGTACTTAAACGACTAGAGGATGCTCGCAATGACGGTGATACTATTTATGCCGTCATTAAAGGAAGTGCAATTAATAACGATGGAGCAGACAAAGTTGGATTCACCGCACCGAGTGTCAATGGTCAAGCGGAAGTAATCGCGGATGCAATGGCGATGGCGGAAGTCGGCTCACTCACGATAGGAATGGTTGAGGCACATGGAACAGGAACACCACTTGGTGATCCGATTGAGATCTCTGCACTGACACAGGTGTATCGTGAGCAAACGGCTGAGAGGAATTATTGTGCCATTGGATCGGTGAAGTCTAATATTGGTCACCTTGGAGTGGCGTCAGGTGTTGCTGGTTTGATTAAAGCAGCGCTGTCCCTTTACCATAAAAAGATTCCACCGACTTTACATTTTGAAGAAGGAAATCCAAATATTGATTTTGCTAATAGCCCGTTTTATGTAAATACAGAGCTTCGGGATTGGGAAGAAAAGAAGGGAATCCCACGCCGAGCAGCTGTAAGTAATTTTGGAATGGGAGGGACTAATGCGCATATTGTTCTAGAAGAAGCTTTACCTTCTAGATTACAGCCTGAGAGATCAGCACATAACGAACAGCTTCTTGTCCTATCTGCTCAATCAGATACCGCGTTGGACAGTGCGGTTGAACGTATGAAGGATTATTTCCAACAAAATCTTGATGTGGATTTAACGGATGTTGCCTATACGTTACAGGCAGGTCGCCGCGAATTTTCACATCGTGTTATGCTAGTTGCTCAAACGAGAGACGAAGCACTAGAAATTCTGGAAAATCGGAAAAGTAGCAAACTGGTTAGAGGATCGAGCAAGAAAAAGCGTGAGGTTGCCTTCGTGTTTCCTGGACAAGGATCACAGTATGTCGGAATGGCTCACGGGCTTTACGTGAAAGAGCCTGTATTCCGTAAAACGTTTGACTACTGTTGTGATACGCTTCTTCCATTGATTAAAACAGATATTCGTAAGCTTCTATATCAGCCAGAAAACGAAGTATTTACATCTGAAGAGCTACAGCAGACTTCACTTGCACAACCAGCTCTTTTTGCGATTGAATATTCACTTGCTAAGTTGTTAGAATCTTGGGGCATAAAACCTAGTCTAATGCTAGGTCATAGTATTGGTGAGTATGTGGCAGCATGCTTAGCAGGTGTATTCTCCCTAGAAGATGCCCTTCGAATTGTGGCTATCCGAGGTCGCTTAATGCAGCAAATGCCAACTGGAAAAATGCTGTCGGTTGCTCTTTCAGAATCACAGGTACAAGAACACCTTGAAGGTGAATTGTCTATTGCAGCGATCAATACTCCTAACTTGTGTGTGATTGCAGGAAAAGAGGAAGAAATTGAGGCATTGTACAATAGGTTACAGGAGCAGGGTGTGGAAACGCGTATGTTAATTACATCTCATGCTTTCCATTCTGCAATGATGGATCCAATTTTAGATGAATTTGTTGATGAAATATCCAAGGTTCAAATGAATACACCTGCTATTCCATATCTCTCTAACCTTACTGGTACGTGGATTAAGTCCGAGGAAGCAACCGACCCAAGGTATTGGTCGAAGCATCTGAGAGGTGCTGTTCGTTTCACAGCAGGTGTGGAAACTTTGTTGGAAGAAGACATTATCATAGTAGAAGTAGGACCTGGACAATCACTTACTGGACTCATAAAGGGACATGAGATTGAAGATCGGAAACCTATTGTTTTCCCTCTTCTTCGTCACCCTAAGGATCGTCAAACTGATAATACTGTTTTATTATCGGCAATTGGCCGTTTATGGTTGGCGGGAGGTTCTGTGGACTGGGAAGGGCTCCATAATTCTCATAAAGTACATCGTATTCCGCTACCAACTTATCCATTCGAAAGGAGACGTTTCTGGATTGATCGAATGTCGTCTAATCTAGCTCCAGTACAGGAAACAGAACAGAATGAACATGTGTATACAAAAGTGACAGAAGAAGAGTCAGTCCTTGTTAAAACTGAGTATCTAACGGCAGCGACTACAGAGAATACAGGTCCGTTAGGAGTTGAACAGAAAGTTGGAGCCATTTGGGAAGAATTGTTTGGTATAGAATCAATTGATGTTAATGATAATTTCTTTGAGATTGGTGGACATTCATTACTTGCCATTCAGCTTTTTAATCGCATTCAAGAAGAGTTTGACGTTGAATTGCAAATTGAAGATATGTTTGATGATCCTACGATATCTGGTCTTACAAAGCAAGTAGAAGAAGCCTTAGAAAGTATGCGAGAATTAGGAAATGAACTAGAGGAAACTTCCGATGAAGAGATTGAAGAGATACTCAAAGAGCTTGAGGGAGAGGCTCTAGATTTAGAAAAGTTTTTCACAACTAAAGGATAAAGGCGGGAACAATTTGGTTGATCAATTGCAAATAACAGAAGTTACATCAATTGATGGGAAAATGCTAGATGATTTGGCTGATTTATTAATTGATGTTGTTGACGAGGGGGCTTCAATCGGCTTTTTACCACCGTTGAGTAGGGAAGAGGCAAAAGAATACTGGGAGAGTGTGTTGGTTCCTGGTGTAATTTTGTGGGCTGCTAAATTAGAGGATAAGTTGTGTGGAGCAGTTCAATTACACCTTTCGCTAAAGGAAAATGGAACTCATAGAGCTGAGGTGGCGAAGCTAATGGTCCATACTCAACAACGTAAAAAAGGGATTGGAAGAGAGCTAATGACCATCTTGCAAAGCCGGGCTAAGTTAGAGGATATAAAACTTTTAGTCCTGGATACCAGACTAGGTGATCCGTCCAACACATTATATAAGTCTCTTGGATATGTTGAAGTTGGAAAGATCCCGAATTACGCTAAATCTGCTGATGGGAAATTAGAAGCCACTGTATTTTATTACAAAGAAATTTAAAAATTATTTAAGCAGTCCTCCTAATCATTTCTAGATTGGGGGTCTGCTATCAATTCTGACAGTGGATTGTAAATAGCTTTGGATAGAAGAGCCTCTGTCATGATAAATCATACAGTAATATGAAATGCCAAATGCGAAAGAAAGGGTGGAAGGTATGAACCAGACTGTACCGTTAGAACGTATATCTCGAACACAATCTCTTCCTCTTACTGTGGAACAATACCGGCTTTGGTTTCTCAGTCAACTGGAACCTGATAGTATTCATTTCAATATTAATTTAGCTTTTAGAGTAAAAGGAGTACTACAGAGTGAGATTTTAGAAAAGAGCTTAAATGAAATTGTTAGCCGGCATGATACACTGCGCACGGTTTTTCAAACTAGGGGAAATGAGCCAGAGCAGATTGTTCTTGATAAACTATGGATTCCTATTCAGAAAGTAAACTTGAGGAAAACTCAGGTAGAAGACCGTGAGTCTCAAGCCATCACTCTAATGGATGAAGAAATACAAAAACCATTTTTATTGGAGACAGGCCCACTCTTAAGTTTATCGATGTATCAACTAGAGGATGAAGATCAGTTTTTGTTATTTAAGATTCACCATATTATTGCCGACTTTGTATCGTTAGAGAAGCTAATCCAAGAACTTGGATTTTTTTATAATTCCTATGCCCAAGGAAAAATGAGTACACTTCCTCCACTCCCTATTCAATTTGTTGATTATGCATATTGGCAACAGCAGAATACGAAAGGAAACGTGTACCAGAAACAATTGAAATACTGGAAGGAAAAACTAGGATGTGATCTTCCAGTTCTGAGAATGCCATTGGATCGTCCTAGACCCGTTGCTATGACGCACAATGGAGAGCGAATACGCATGAAAATTCCTGCTGAAATTACGACAGCTTTAAAGGAATTGAGTCGTAAGAGTGGCGTGACGATGTTCATTACGATGTTGGGAGCATATCAAACATTACTATATCGATACACTGGTCAGGAAGATTTATGTGTAGGGACTTCAATTTCTAGCCGTAATCGCCCTGAGTTACAGAATTTAATTGGTCTTTTTGCTAACACCCTCGTATTGCGGAACAACTTAGAGGGGAACCCAACGTTTGCAGAGGTGCTGAAGCGCACACGTAAAGTTGCTTTTGGTGCATTTGCACATAAAGATATTCCTTACGAAAAATTGATTGAAGAGCTAAAAACAGAGCGGAACATGAGCCATAATCCCTTCTTCCAGACCATGTTAACCTATCTCACGGCCCAAGATGAAGAAGATCAGCCTTTTCAGGGTATAGCAATGGAGACTCATGATCTTAAAAAGAAGGCAAGCGCCCTGGAATTGAGCTTCACCATAACTGAACAGAATGACGAATTGGTATGCTCTATGGATTTTAATACTGATCTATTCAATACTGAAACCATTCATCGTCTGTTAAAGTACTTCTTAAACTTATTACAGGCTTGCGTAGATAATCCACAACAACCGATTTCAGAAATTCGGCTGTTATCCGAAACAGAAGAGCAACAACTTGTTGAAAAGTGGAGTGGTAAAAACAAGGTTAAACAGTTACCAGAGGCAAGTGTTCATGAACTGTTTTCCCAAAAAGCCACTAGCACTCCTGATGCAATCGCCGTAAGGTTTCAAGATCAACAGTATACCTATCGAGAGCTGGATGAACGTTCTAATCAACTTGCCAATTACTTAATTAATAAGGGACTAGGTCCCCGTAAGTTAGTCGGAATTTGCATGGAACGTTCACTAGAGATGGTGGTTGGGCTTTTAGGAATATTAAAAGCAGGCAATGCTTATGTTCCAATTGACCCATCTTATCCTCAGGAACGCAAGGCATTTATGGTTAATAACTCTGAAGTTGAAATTCTACTTACTTTAGATTCAGAAGTAAAGAGTTTAAGTAGTGAACAGTGTACGGTTATTTCTATCAATGACGAGTGGGAATTGATCGCACAGGAATCACGTGAAGCAAGCAAATTAAAGGTAGAATCAGAAGATTTAATGTACGTTATTTATACTTCTGGTTCCACGGGCAAACCTAAAGGAGTTATGGTATCACATAAAGGAGTAGTTAACCATTGCTTTAACATAGTAGACCGATTTAAACTTAACCATCAAGATCATGTGCTACAGTTCACTTCGATTAGTTTTGATGTTGCTGTGCAAGAAATATTCCCTACTTTACTAACGGGTGCTACTTTGGTTCTTTGGAAAGATAAATATATCTCCGAAGGTAGAGAGTTTTTAAAGTGGATTGGGCAAGAAAAAATTTCAGTATTAAATACGACGACTGCCTACTGGAGTACCCTTGTAGCTGATCTGAAATATGAACGTGCCATTTTACCTTCTAGTTTAAAATTGGTCATCGTTGGCGGAGAAAAGGTCTTACCTGAAACATATGTGACATGGAAAAACGTTACAGATGGTAAAGTGAGATGGATCAATGACTATGGACTGACGGAAACAACAATAACTGCTACTATGTTTGAACCAGATGCCGAATGGGATCCACAGAAAGTGGTTCCTATAGGGACTCCACTAGATAACGTAGAAATCTACATTCTAGATAACAATCAAAGGCCTGTACCTATCGGTGTTTACGGAGAGTTATACATTGGTGGTATAGGCGTAGCTAAAGGATATTGGGGACGTCCAGAGCTGACGAAGGAGCGATTTGTAGTAAATTGTTTCTCTGAAAATTCAGATGATAAATTGTATAAAACAGGGGACCAAGCACGTTTTCTTTCCGATGGGACTATAGAGTTTTTGGGACGCTTGGACGATCAGGTTAAGATTCGTGGATATAGGATAGAAATTGGTGAAATTGAGGCTGCAATAGAGCAATACGGTAAGATATCTCAGTCGGTTGTTGTTCCTTTTAAACTAGCAAATGAAAGCACACAGCTGGCAGCATATGTTGTATTAAACGATTCTGCAGTTAGAATTGATGAACTTAGAAATTTCTTAAAGAGTAGATTACCAGATTACATGGTTCCTTCACATTATGTTGTGATGGATCAGATTCCATTGACTGTAAATGGAAAAGTGGATGAGGCAGCGCTTCCGAAACCGGAGTTGCACGCCATTAAATCCAAAGAATACGTTGCTCCACGAACGCCAACTGAACAAATCGCTGTCTCAATTTGGACGGATTTGCTAGATTATCCTGACATCGGAGTTATGGATAACTTCTTTGAAGTAGGAGGGAACTCATTGTTGGCGACTCAAGTTGTATTACAGGCAGCAACTAAGTTTGAGTGCAATGTTCCTCTAAGAGTTTTGTTTGAATATCCAGTTTTAGCGGATTGGGTAGCAGAAATTGAACGCATAAAGTTACTTGAGGCATCGAAAGGTACTAAGCTAGATTCTGAAAAATGCATCGTAAAAATTCAACAAAAAGGAGAGAAGACTCCACTTTTCTTCATCCACCCTGTGGGAGGAACGGTAAGTTGTTATTTCACGCTTGCACGTCAGCTTGGAGAAGACCAACCTTTCTATGCTTTCCAAGATCATGGGTTTGTTGAGGAGAACTCCACATTAGATTCAGTAGAGAAGATGGCAGATCATTACCTTAAAGAAATTCTTGAAGTACAGCCTGAGGGTCCATATCGCTTAGGGGGATGGTCTATGGGTGGCTTCATTGCTTATGAAATAGCCAGCAAGCTCAAGGAAGATGGTCATGAGGTTATTCAGTTGGCTATTATTGATAGTTATTTGTCTAAGAATAGAGATGCAACCGATGATTCAATTTTCTACAACTTCATTAGACAATTAGCTGCACTTTCAGGAAAAACAATTTCTGATTCAATAATCTCGTCTTGGCAGGAGTTGAATATTGATCATGCGTCTATGTGCAAGGAACTTGAAGCATTTGGATTAGTTCCACTTGGAACATCCACTGAGCATATACGTCGTTTGATTGATATTTATAAGACCACAGCACGTGCATTTCACAAATATATTCCTGTAAAACGACCTAAACTGGAAATTACAAATGTGCAATTGTTCCGTGCAGGAGACTCTCCTGAAGAAGAAGGAATCTGGACAGAATTGGTGACTAACCTTTCCTTGCATCAAATGATTGCTGATCATTTCTCGATCGTGCATCACTCTGAAATTGGGGATATTGTTAATATTCATCACTCAGATGTAGTTAAAAATTAGTCGGTATTTGCTTATTTTTTGTCTCAATCTAATTAAAGGAGGTGTTAATATGATTTTTGTTTTAAAACTTATAATGTACTTTCTTTTGTGGACGCTATGGTCTTATACCATGCATGTGATTGCTCACATCCCGCACAAAAAAAACGTCTTGGGCAAAATTCATGCAGCACACCATCGGTATGAGTATGGAGAATCAAAATGGCCACCTTGGCATGATTATTTCTTATGGTTTGGAGGGTGGAAAGAGACTCTAGACGTATGGATTACATTCACTCTGCCGATTATTGTGTTAATATTTTTCGATCCGGTTTATGGAATCATTCTGTTTGTGTTCCATTATATCTATGAAATCTTCTTGTCACGAAATGTCCTAGATCACAATCCAAATATTACATCTAAGATCACAAATATCATTCCTATAGGGGTATTTCATATGAAACATCACAAATATTATCAGTGTAATTATTCGTTTTTTATTACACTCTGGGATTTTTTATTCCGAACAAATGATGAGCGTATGATGGAAAGAAGAAAGAAAAAACGATTAGAGCGTAAGCGTACTGTCTAAGGGGAGGAAAGTGTAATGAGTAATTTAGAAAAAAAGTTGGCTGCTCTAAGTCCTGAGCAACGTAGAATACTAGAACAGCGGCTAAAACAAAAAGCAACAGCTACCAAAGATAACGTGGCAAATACAGATAAACCAAACATTTCGGAAAGCCTTAAAAAGAAGGGGATGGATTTCTCCTTAATCTTCTTCTCTGGTGAGGGCTCTTCAAACAAACCAGATAAGTATCGTTTGTTATTAGAAAGCTCTAAGTTTGCAGATCAACATGGACTTAAAGCTGTATGGACACCAGAGCGACATTTTCAGGAAATTGGAGGACTTTATCCTAACCCGTCGGTACTAGGTGCTGCCCTTGCAACAGTTACTAAAAACATTCAACTGCGAGCAGGGAGCGTTGTATTACCCTTACACAATCCTTTGCGAGTTGCTGAAGAATGGTCAGTAGTTGATAACCTTTCTGGTGGACGTGTTGCAATTTCTGTTGCTACTGGTTGGCATCCAGCCGATTTTGTTTTAAATCCTGGGGTGTATGACAACCGAAAAGAACTAATGTTTAAAAATCTAGAACAAATTCGCCAACTATGGCGTGGAGAAGCAGTAAAATACCCAGACATAACTGGGAAAGAGATTGATATCCGTATGTTACCTAGACCTATCCAACCTGAGCTACCTCTTTTCCTTACAGCTTCCGGTAATCCGGCCACTTGGGAAAAGGCCGGAGAGATGGGATTCAACATTTTATGTTCTCTTTCTAATCATCCAGCTGATGGATTAAAAGAACGTATTAAGCTCTATCGTGAAAAACGGGAAGAACATGGACATGACCCTGAAGAGGGCACAGTAGCTGTAATGTTACACACTTACGTAGGAGAACGGGATGATGAGGTTAAAGAGCTAGTCCGGGAACCATTGCGAGATTACTTAGATACGTTCTTAGATCAATACGATACTATGAACCCGAATGGAGACGAAAATGTAAGGTGCATGTTGCACAATAGTCGAGATTCCCTTATTAAGTTCGCATTCGAGAAATACTTTCAAATGAGTTCATTAATGGGATCTAAGAAAAAGTGCGCAGCAATGGTTGAACGTCTACATCAATATGGGGTAGACGAAATCGCTTGTCTTCTAGATTATGGTCTTGAATACGACCAAATCATGAAGGGTTTGGATGGCTTAAAAGAATTAAATGAGTGGTTTACTCCGGCACAGCAGAAACAGTTTATTTAGAACGAGAGTTACTTTGTCGACATTCCATAATCTATGGTTAAATTGTAGCTTTATGTGAGGTAATAAATGTTAGGAAATGAGTACCACTTTAACCATCGCTATAAGGAATTAAGACATATCATTACTACTTAGAGGGTGATCTTATTAAACTGATTGAAGTGCAACAGGGACAAGTGGAGCAGAAGAAAGGACTATGGAGAAACAGTAATTTCATGAAATTCTGGATTGGGGAGACCCTTTCCTCATTTGGTTCACAAATTACACTAATGGCATTACCATTAATTGCTACGATTTCATTAAATGCTACCCCATTTGAGATGGGGATATTGCGTACTGTTGAGTATGCACCTTTCCTTTTGTTTGGCTTGTTTGCTGGAGTGTGGGTTGATTATTTGCCGAAACGATTACTTCTGATTACCATGGATTTTTGTCGCGCAGCCATTCTGCTCATTATCCCGCTCCTTTTCGTCTTGGGGTCATTAAATATGCCTTCTTTATGGATTGTGGCATTTCTTACTGGAATCTGTACCACGTTTTATGCTATTGGCTATCAATCTTTCATCCCTTATATGTTAAACAAGGATCAATTGGCCGACGGAAATTCTAAATTGGAATTAAGTCGATCCATTTCTGAAACGGCAGGTCCTGGTTTAGCAGGGATGTTCGTACAGTTGTTTTCGGGGGCGTTTGCTATCATCCTAAATTCAGTTTCATCTGTTATATCAGGTATGATGCTACTCTTTTTAAAAGTAGATGAGCCTAAACGAAACAAAAATGCAAAATCAAACTCTAGTGTTTGGAGAGACATAGGAGAAGGTCTTCGTTTTGTATTCAAGAATCGTTACCTTTCTGCAATCGCAGGCTGTTCCGCGACGACAAACTTTTTTCTAAACGTTCTTTTCGCTATTCTTATTTTATATGCTACGCGAGAAATTGGTCTTAGCGCGGGACTTGTCGGACTGTTAATGACTCTAAGTTCTATTGGAGCGTTAATCAGTGCAGTTGTAAGTAGCCGACTTGTCGCACGATTAGGATTTGGTGCAGTCATAGTAGGTTCTGCTTTTTGCCAAGGACTTGGAGGATTATTCTTTTTAGGCGCAGTTGGAAACAAATATTTTGCGTTCGCAATGATATGCGTAGCCTTGTTTATCGTAAATTTTTCTATGACTGTTTATAATATTGCCCAAGTTAGTTTTCGTCAAATGATTACTGAGAAGCATTTACTAGGGCGTATGAATGCCACAATGCGTACGATTGTATGGGGAAGTATTCCACTTGGAGCGTTTACGGGTGGGCTGCTAGGTACCTGGATTGGGTTATATCCTACAATTATTGTTGCTGTATGTGGTGGGATGTTTTCTTTCTTGTGGGTTTTGCTATCTCCAGTGAGAAGCATTACTGATGACAATATGGTAGTTGTAGAAAAATAATAAGTGCAATACTAAATTATCATTGTTAGCCCTTTTTAGAGTTCTGGTGCGAAAATGTTAGTTAGAAACATAGAGTGGCAATTTCCTCTTCATTTCTATCTTATGAAGCTAAGCCAAACAATTTATGAATAAAAACATACAGAACCTATGTTAAATACAAATTTGTATTCTATTCATGAGCAAACGTATAGAAGAAAGTAGACGCTCATTATCGTAGTACGTCTAATCGAAAAGCATTGCTGAAGACTTTGGCAGTGCTTTTTCTAAATCAACTTTTTGATATTTTTCATTCTGCTCACAATATCATTTTATATTTTTTGAGAATATATCCACACCTATCGGCATATATCTTAAACACAATAGATATATGAAAGGGTGAGAGTATGATTTCATCATATTCAGTAAGATACATTTTAATAACAGGTAATACTTTTATAAAAAAAGTAATCACTGTATATGCATCTTCTGCGTTCTTTGCTATTGAAAAAATCAAAAAAGAATTAGAACGCCGCTTTTCTAATCCTACAAAAATTGAAGTCTATGCAGTATAAATATTTAAAACAATTTAAACGGACAAGGTGAAACCAATATTGGTTTCACCTTGTCCTATTTTAAATTTATTATGTATTAATTACACATTAAAATTCATCATCACCAATTAAATTTCCTGCATCATTATCTTTCGTTAATCGTTGTTTCAAATAATTTTCTTTTGTCGTTCTATCATTTTTATGACCAACTGCAGCTGCGATTACATGAGGTGCAAGCCCCTTGTAATCATATAAGTACTGTACATAAAAATGTCTAAAGAAGTGAGGGGTAATTCTTATATTCTCTGTAAAGGCTAACTTGGTATCCTTAATGACTTTAGAAATATATTGTGACAAGTAATTCTCTCTATAAGCTGAATGGTTCTTTGTTTGAAATATAGTCCCACCATTTTTATTCCCAATGTTTATAGGTAACCTTCTCCGGATTCGAAATGCAACAATACGATTAAAAATCTCCTTATTAATAGAAACAATCCGTTCATTATCCCCCTTTGTATCTACTGTTAAATAATAACGTCCACGTATATCGTCATACTCAAGATCTTCCCACTTTGCATGCGCAACTTCTGCAACACGTAACCCTGTAGTAGCTAGGACCGATAATAAAGCGTAATTGATCTCATTATCCTTATAGTAATGAAGCAACTGCTTCACTTCTTCATATGATAACTCGCGTTTGGGTTTATGGTGTTTATTAACGGTCGTACTTAGAATTTCCACATGAAGAGGTTCTTGGATATATTGAATTTCATATAGCCATTTCAAATACGAACGGATCACACCAAGTTTCCGACTAATGAATATTCTAATTGAATTGGGCCGGGAATTTATAGTTTTGTACCAGTGAATTTCATTCTATAGTCCACCTATTATC
>NZ_JAEHBX010000053.1:0-34294 GCF_016483395.1 Bacillus cereus group sp. N21 | reverse complement strand
ATAGGGTAGAAGAAGTATCTGTGCCTGAAAGTTCAAAGTATTTTCCAATAAATATATGAATCAAAAAGAAACACAGAGGTTTTTCACTTCTATGTTTCATTTTTTCGTCCTTTAAATATTAAAGATTCGGTTTACTCTTAACAGGCTGAATTCCGGCTCTTTTCTAATGTAATTTTTCTTCTTGCGATACAACATAAATGACATTGTGCTGCATGAAACACTCCTAACGTTGTTAAAATCACTTGTTTCTAAGTGGAATTTTATTTAACCTAGGGGGTACTCCATATTCATCAGCTTAAGAAAAATAAACGCCCTCAAAACGAAAAAATAAGCTGACTTTTCAAAGTAACTACCTGTAGAAAAAGAAAATGTTCATTTAGGGGGTATATTAAAACCTTAGCTTGATGGCGATATGGTAGGACCCCATGTCCATCAAGCTAAGCTTATATAAGTTTCAATTCACGTGAGATTTTTTCTTTTTTCTAAAGATCTAGTGTAAGTTTCTTAGTGCTCGTCAAGTTTGTTTACCAGTTATGCAAGATATAGCAAAAGATTTAAATATTAATGATTTTTTCCAAGTAGGGGATTTATCAATGCTTGGAAAACCAGGTGAGTATTTAGTGAAAATGAATAAAGGCTTTGTAGAGGGAAATGAAGCATTTGTACGCTTTCTACAACTAGCTCAAGATTCGGAAAATTCACCGCTAGTTAATCATTGTACAGCTGGTAAAGATCGAACAAGGTTCGGGTCTGCTTTATTATTACTTCTTCTTGGTGTTCCAAAAGAAACAGTGATGCAAGACTATTTATTAAGTAATGGATTCCGTGAAAAGTTAAATCAAAAAATGATGTCCTTTTTAGGTGCAAAGCTACAAAATGAGGAAAGCAAAGAGATATTAGGGGCTATGTTTGAAGCACGCGCAGAGTATTTACAGGCAGCAATTGATGAAATTACTCAAAAATTTGAAAGTATTGAAATCTATGCTGAAAAAGGACTTGGTTTTACAAAAGAACAATTAGAAAATATGAAAACATTGTTACTAGATGAGAAGTAATCAAACAATCCTGTATTATGTATGTAATACAGGATTGTTTTTATCTATATATTAGATTAGAAAGTTGAAGGAATGATAAGTGTCAAATGAATGATACATTCCGAAGTATATAATGAGAAAGGGATTATAGCTTTTCTTTTCTTAAGACTGCACATATTGTTTAATTTGATCAACACATAAATTTCTCAGCTCTGTACTGGAATACGCCTTGTAATTTTTATACCAGTCTACTGTATGGTCTAAAGTCTGTTGAAGGGACCATTTTGGTTCCCAATTGAGCTTGAATTTTGCTTTACTTATATCTAAGTTTAGGAATGTTGCCTCATGCAATTCTTCTGGATTTACATTTGAAGATATCCAATTCCCACATCCCCAGGACTTTATCATACCGGTAACAAGCTCTTTTACTGAGACAATATTATTTAGTTTTGGACCAAAATTCCATGCACCAGAAAAAAGGACCCCATCAGTTAAAATTTTTTCTGCTAGAAGTAAATATCCACTTAAGGGTTCAAGTACATGTTGCCAAGGTCTTACTGCATTAGTATTTCTAATGAAAATTTCTTGGTTTGATTCCAGTGCTCGTATACAATCAGGAATAATCCTGTCTATTGACCAATCTCCTCCACCAATTACATTGCCAGCACGAACACTTGCGATTATTTTTTTATGGTGCTCATATTTTTTTTCTGGAAAATAAGAGTTGCGGTAGGAGGAAATTAATAGTTCGCAGCATCCTTTGCTAGAACTATAAAGGTCATGTCCACCCATTGGGTCATTTTCACGGTATCCCCAAACCCATTCATTGTTCTCATAGCACTTGTCACTTGTCACTACAATTCCTATTTTAGTGGATTCATGTAAACGAATTGCTTCTAATATATTCATTGTTCCCATAACATTTATATCATACGTATCTTTAGGGTGCTCATAAGAATATTTAACAAGTGGTTGTGCGGCTAAATGAAATACAATTTCAGGTTTATATTCTTTGAAAAGCTTATTTAATTTATTATAGTCTCTAATATCCCCACGAACATCAATTATGTCGTTTTGAAGGTTTGTTAAATTAAAGTTATCTTTTTTATTTTTAGGATCTAAAGAATATCCAATTACAGTCGCGCCTAATTCTTTTAACCATATGGATAACCAAGAGCCTTTAAAACCAGTGTGTCCTGTGATTAAAATCTTTTTTCCATGAAATACATTCTTAAAGCTATTATTGAACAATTGATTCACACCTTAGAAATAGATTTTCATACATTCGGATATAGATGTGTATTATGTTTATACCAATTAACAGTTTTAATAATACCTTCTTCAATACTTATGCGTGGTTCCCAAGAGAGCATACTTTTAATTTTATTAATATTTGGTTTAGAAATCCTTCTTTCATTCGTTCTATAGGATAACGCACCATAATTGGGTCTTTTATTAGTCTGCAAGTGTTTAAAGAGTAATTCCACATAATATTTTAAAGGGTGAGTTTCGCCGCTTCCAATATTAAAAATCTCATTTTGTATAGAATTATTTTCAATTGTTAGCATACAAGCATCTATAATATTATCTACATAGCAGTAATCTCTTAATTGATTACATAACGTTAAATCTACTTTTCTATTCTGTAATACCTGTAAAATAATATAGCAAAAAATTTTATGTGGTTCTTCACCTTCTCCAAATATTCCAAAGGGCCTTAAGGTTATAAGGTTAGTATTGTTTGCAGCAGCAATTTGATGAGCAAGTATAGTGGCTGCTGCTTTGCTACTTCCATAAATATCTACTGGTGTTAGCGCCATACTTTCATGAATAGATTCTGTTTTATTTCCATACTCAGAACTGCTTCCAATATTAATAATCTTTTTGCAATCTATAGACTTTGTTGCTTGAATAATATTAATGGTACCTAAAACATTTGTTTCAATAGCTGTCATGTAATCAGTATGAGCTGAATTTACTCCGTATGCAGCAAAGTGAAAAATATAATCAGGACGGATTTGTTTTATAATATTTTCAACTTGGATCTTATCTCGTATATCTACTTCATAAAGTTTGATACTTTTTAATACATCATTAAGACGCCAAGGATTTGATGACTTTCTGGCTAAAATAACGATTTTTGCTTGTAATTTCAATAATCTTCTTACTAAATGAGAACCAATAAAACCGTATCCGCCAGTGATAAGAAACGTTTTATTTTTAAAATGGTCAATCATATTCATAGAATTTCATTTGTCTCCTTATAAATTTTGGGTAAAAGGAATAAATAAATTTACTGAGGAAGTTTGTGTGAATTAGGGAATAATACTATTTATATAAAAGAGAGAATGGATATCACTTAAAAGATGAGGGAGGGTATTGGAAATAGTTTTTTACAGAGGACTCATCTAATTTTCCAACAAATAAAGGGGTAAGAGAAAAGATATTATCAAGTACGCGACATGTATTTCGTATTTTTTCGATATAAGGAATATATATATATTCTAAAATTGACGGATCTATTTCTACATGTTCTTGTTTCCATAAATCAAATTCATTTTTATTAATAATTTGCATACTCCCAAAGTGAAAAGCGATTAATTCATCTTGATCTATAAAAATCTTGTTTTCTGTTTTTATTATAGAAGAATGATTATTTAAAATTAGATTCCAAGGTGCAGCGTTAATCCCCTTTTGAGTCATGATTTTAATGTTAGAAAATAAATCAGGAATGTGATTTAAATATTTTTGATCTCCCCATCTATTCATCTCAATATCATATACATCTTTACAATATTCTAGGCACTTATCTTTCCACCATATTAAAATATCTTTACTGTTTTGATCATTTTTAAATCCTATTAGGCCGGCCTGATACATGCCATGTACATTTTCCAATTCAGTAGTACCTCTCTGTGGACAAAGAAATACAGAATACTTCCACCATTCATCTAGAATTATAGTAGGCTTTGTAAAGAAAAACATATCTGCGTCACAGTATATAATGTGATCAACTTCAGAATAATATTTAAGAATATGAAGGCATAGAGGGGCTTTTAATGTCCAGCAGTATTCCTGCAAACTTCTTTCATTCTTTACATTTAGGAGTTCTTGATTTTCTATGTCTTTCACATGAAGCAGTATAGCATTCTTCAATTTTAGATTTGTTAGAATTCGATAAGTTAAATTGTCCATACAACAGATCCACACTATAAAATCTGTACCATGGCTTTCAAGGGAATAGTAGCAAGTCAGACTTTGAATTAAACGTTTTTGACTTATAATCATTGAATAATTCATAAAATGATTTGATTGATTCATTTTTCTTCTTAATTGTGTATCTTTATATAAAGTCTGCGCCTCGCTAATGTCTTTAATACTTAACAGGCGCTGTGTTTTTTCACCTAATTTTTCTGCTAATTTTGTGAGGTTAAACTGAATTTCTTCTAGATAGGGGGTATAGATAAGGTGCAATATATTATTTGGTATTGAAAGTTTACCTAAAGACCAAAGATCAAAATCCTGTTCATTGAAAATGGTAATGCATGCAAAATGATATACAATTAGTTTATCTGTTTCAATGTATACCTCATTTTGATTTTTATCAATTATATAATTGTTATTATAAATACAATTCCAAGGTGCGGCATTTATACCTAGATTGCTTGAGATTTTTACTTTTGGAAAGTAAATAGGAATTAAATCTAAATATTTTTGGTCACCAAATCTTCCTTTATCAGGATTAGCACTACACCAATCTAAGCATCTATCTTTCCACCATCGTACGCTTTTTAATCCGTAGAAATCGTTTTTAAACCCAATTAACCCAGCCTGATATTTCCCATATTTTTCTTCTACCCAGTCACGGTCTCTCTGTGGACAAAGATAAATAGAATTGTCATCCCATTCTTTAAATATCATGTTAGGATCAGAGAAGAAATATAAATCACTATCACAATAGAGAACAGATGGCAAATTATAATTTACTAATAAATATTCAATAAGCACGGACTTTAAAGTCCAACAATATTCACTGACTGACCTATTTCTTTTAATATCTTTCAAATTTGTATCCTCTATATCATCTACCTGTAAGAGCTTTACATTATTCAAGTTCATTTCTTTCAATATTGAATACGCAAACACATCTATACAACAAATCCATAATGTGAATATTTTTGAATTTTTCATTAGAGATTGGTGCAAAGCAATTATTTTCAAGACGTATTCTGTTCCAACTATGGCACAAAAATGATTTTCAGAGTGAGGCTGTTTATTATAAGGTAGAGGATAAATTTGTTTGCTTGTAGTTTTTTTAGAGTGATCAATAGCTGAAGCATCTGAAGATAACGGAAAATCTTTTTCTACTTTAAAGGGAATATAGCGGTACGGCCAACCTTTCTTTCTATTGTTAAAACGCAATGTTTATTCACTCCTTTCAACTATTTTTGTTAGGGTTCCAGCTTTCATTTGCATCTTTAAGATCTTTAGGTGTATCTACACTAATCCAATAATCATTGTGCTCATAAACTGCAAGTTCCTTGTTTTTTATTAAATTTAGTAGAGGTTCTTCTTCAAGCATACAATCATTATCATTCAAATAATCGAATATTCCTTTATTAAATACAAAAAAACCTCCATTTATTACAGCATTAAGTAGGGGTTTTTCCTTAAAATCCACAGCAATCCCGTTTTCAATCTGTAAAAGACCATATTGACTACTTTTTTTTATACCAGTTAATGTTGCGATTTTTCCTTTGTCTTTATGAAATTTTATAAGTTCGTTAATATCTATCTTTGCTAATCCGTCACCATAAGTTAATAAAAACACTTCATCCTGTATATGCTTTTCAAGTTTTTTTAATCTGGTTCCGGTCATTGTTTCAATCCCTGTATCTATAAATTTTATATTCCACTGTTTTGGTTCTTCAAGCAACTGGTAATGATTATTCTTTAAATCTAAATTAAAATCATGTTCTTTCCATATATAGTCCATGAAATATTCTTTGATTTTTTCACCTCCATACCCTAATGGTAAGACGAATTCATGATGTCCAAACTTGCTATACCAATTCATTATATGCCAAATGAGAGGTTTTCCTTGAACTTGAACTAATGGCTTTGGAATATCTTTGAGAATTCCCTGCATCCTTAATCCTTTCCCACCACACAAAATTATGACTTTCATTAAACTTTTACCACCCTTCAGTTAACATAGCTAATTTAAATTATGTAATACATTTATAGCTTGTATCCACCAATGTACGGACATTTATAAAAAATTTTAAAAAAACAAAAACCAAGTCATTATAATTATTGTGAATTTAATAAGGAGTTCAGATGAAATATATGAATTTAGCTAATAAAAATTCCGTAATAGGTGTACTAGACTCAGGAGTTGGGGGATTAACAGTTGTCGAGGAAATTATGAGACAATTGCCAAAAGAGAGTATTTACTATATTGGTGATAATAATCGTTGTCCCTATGGGCCAAGAGGTGTAGAAGAAGTTAAATCTTTTACACTTGAAATGGTTGAATTCCTCAAAAAATCCCCATTAAAAGCTCTTGTTATGGCTTGTAATACTGGTGCGGCTGCTGCATTGTCCTCTTTGAAGGAATCACTTCCTATTCCGGTTATTGGAGTTATACATCCAGGAGCAAGAGCAGCAATTAAAGTGACAAAGCAAGGAAAGATTGGAGTAATTGGGACTATAGGTACGATAAAGTCTAATATGTATGCAAAAGCTTTACAAGAGCTTCATACAAATTTAGAAGGTAAACGTAAAGTAACTCCAAAATATACAATAAAAGTTGATTTTGGAGTTATTTTTTGTTTACTTCACTTCTTTTCGGTACTCTGCATCTAGATGGTAAATCCGTTGACCACGGCAAGACTTTATCAATTTCTTCTTTATTGTTTAAATCGATATTGGGGAGTGTTTCAAACAAATAAAGAAGATAATGATAGGGACTTAAATTATTCTCTTTTGCGGTTTCAACCACACTATACATGATGGCACTTCCTCTAGCACCTCGCGGTGTATTTGAGAACATTCAATTTTTTCTCCCAATTACAAACGGTTTAATAGAACTTTCACTTCTGTTGTTATCGATTTCTAAATGACCGTCTAATAAAAAAGCTTCAAGATGATTCCATTGATTCAAACAATAAGTGATAGCTTTCCCTAGAGCACTTTTGGGTAGAACACGATCTTTCTGTTCATGAAGCCATGCTGAAAAAAGGTCCAGAATAGGCCTGCTTTGCTTAAGGCGCCGCTCATATCGCTCGGTAGGGTTGACATGTTTGAGCTTCCTTTCAATCGAATAGAGTTGATTACAGAAGTGTAAACCTTCGCTTGCCTTCACTTTTTTCCCCTTCTGTGAATCAGGTAAAGCTTTAAAGGCTTCATCAAACTTCCGTCTGGCATGCGCCCAACATCGCACAAGAGTGACATCCGGTACTTGATGATAACCACTATATCCATCTACTTGTAAATACCCTTGAAAACCAGTTAAAAAACGCTTCGGATGTTCCCCTGCTCTTGTGGGCTGATAGTCATAGAGAACAATAGGGATATCTCTCGCCCCGTACGGTATAACCACAGATAGGACTTGGTTGTTGCGGCCCGACCAGGTTCGCGTAAGACTTGGAAGGTTGTTTCATCCGCATGAAGGATGGTTCGAGAAAGTAGATATTCATGCATCCTTTCATACAAAACCGCTAACCATCGATCAGCGCCATATAATAACCAATTTTCCATCGTTTGTCGTGATAAGAAGATCCCCATCCGTTCAAAATGCTTTTCCTGACGATAAAGAGGCAATCCTTCCACATATTTTTGTGTCATAATATATGCCATAATTGATGGGGAAGTGAATTTGGCTCGCGGTGGCTTGGATTAGATGTTCCATGGGGGAAATATGGCATACATGGGACAAATAAAACTTGGTTAATTGGAGAAAGAGTTAGTAGTGGATGTATTCGTATGCACAATAAAGATGTTGAAAAACTATTTGATAAGATTCCAGTTGGAACTGAAGTTTATATTGATGGCCCCATTACCGGTATAGGAAAACATGAATTTCAAACTTTATCTAGAAATTCACGAGGAAATTTAGTGCAAATTGTTCAATGCAGATTAAAAGCGGCAGGACATTATAAAGGAAAATGTCACGGAATTTATGACATACATACAGAGTTAGCGGTGAAACAATTTCAAAGGGAACAGAACCTCAAAATAACAGGTTTAATAACCCACAAAGAGTACATTCTTCTTGGGTTATTAGAATAGTTTATGGGAATTATCTAGATGGCGATACCCATGCCTATCAATCTAACAGAACGGGTTGTCCCATGCCCATCAACTTAAGAGTTTAGGATTACCTCAAAACGAAAAAATGAGCTTTTTTGTTACAAGTTAGCACAAAATTTCATTCTGGGGGTACTATAAAATTTTAGCTTGTTAGCAATGTGGTAGGACCCCCTTATGAAATAAAATAATGAAGGGATTAACTTAATATAAGAGAATTAATAGAGCTAGGTAGTCGATTTATTACATTTGAGGCCTGAGTTTTACCACTACTTTGGTTTTTAACTTGAATCAATCAGAAAAAAATTATTAGGAGTGTGGAGAGCATGTTTCATGCAAAAGACGTCTTATCCGATCAATTATTAGCTAATGCTAATGATCCTAGCTGGTACCTTCCATTTTCTGACTCGGTCGAAAATTTGTCAGAGGAAGAAGCGTTTTGGAAGCCTAACGAAAATTGTAATAGTATTGCTGAAATTGTGCAGCACCTACTTTATTGGAATGAAACATGGCAAACTAGGTACCAAAAATCTCATGTTAATGCTGTACCTTCCATAGGTGATAATAATAAAAGTTTTATAATTCCCGAAAATAAAAGTTTTAGTGACTTAAAAGAACGACTTTTAGAGGTGTTGTTACAATGGCAAGATTTATTAACGGAAGAAAAAGTTGAGAGTGAAGTAAATGGCTTCCCTGCACATGCGAAGTGGTGGGAGATACTTGGAAATGTATCCACTCATAACGCATATCACATTGGTCAAATCATCTTTATTCGAAAACTGCAAAATAGCTGGAAAGTGAATGTTGTTAAAGTGTAGTCATTTAAACATGTAGTTAATATTCATTTATTCAATTATACCAGCTAATATAAGTCAATACTTTTGGCTTAATATTGATTCATAAGTAATGGTACAATAAAAAAAGGCATGACAAAGAGACTTCAAAATAACAATTTGAAGTTTTTTTAATTAATGTAATTATTAGTTATTTGTTATGCTATGAAATTCTCTTTATGCTTGAGAATGGCATAAATCCAATGTAATAGCTTGTTGACGCAGGCTATTATCGCTACTTTGTGAGGTTTTCCCTCACTTCTTTTTTTGTCGTAAAACTCTCTGAGTTTGGTGTTTCGATTATTCGTTAATCCACACTGAACGGCTGTATATAAAGCTTGTCGTAGCTTGGAAGAGCCTCTTTTCGTGATGCAGTTTATGGTAGCTGTAAACTTACCTGATTGATAGATCCTGGGGTCAATTCCTGCATAGGCCACTAGCTTTTTAGGGTGACTAAACTGCTTGATCTCCCCGATTTCGGAGATGAGCGTAGCCGCAATCTTACATCCTACTCCCGGTATAGAACGGAGAATCTCATACTCTTCAAACTGCATGGCTAATTCATCAATCTCTTGCTCTAGGATGGATAGAAACTCTTTTTGTTGAAGAAGCATTTGGATGTACATCTTTAAGGTCACTAAATGGCTCTGATATAGGGTTTTCTTAAATGGGGTATCGTCAGGAAAATGCGGATTTACAACGTTAAGGAAATTTCAATATTAAAAAGAGATTGAGTTACCAGTTCTATTTATAACAACTTCAGGAGTGCTTTGTAATTTTTTTACTTCTATAAAGATTTTTAAGTTATACACAAAAACCATGCTTTGACATCGTCTAAAGCATGGTTTTTATTTGAACTAATATAAAACTGCTAAGTTGATTTTTTTAGCTCATCTATTTATTGAATTCATTAACTGGAAGAAGTATTCAGGGTTATGAGTCTTATTTAAGTTATACCATGCATGTAATGTATCAGGTGCAAATACATCTAATTTTTTCAGTACTTCCATCGTAAATTCCAGAGGTGCTACTCCTGATGCAGTAACCAAATTCTCACCAGATACCGCAGGTCTCATCTCATAAAATTTTTCTCCTTTATAATTAGGACAGACCATTTTAATATACTCTAAGTCATTGCTTGTGTGCTTTCTAAAATCTAAGTATCCCATATTCGCGAGGGCCTCAGTTGCACCACAAATTGCAGCAACAATAGTGCCAATCTTTAAGGCTTCATCAATTTTTTTTAAGATAGGTTGATGAATATCTTCTCTCCAAGTATTCCCTCCAGGTAAGACTAAAAGGTCTTTACTCTCAAGAGTACATTCATCAAGGGAAATATCTGGTTGTATGCTCAGCCCTCCCATCGTAGTAATACCTTCTTTATTCGTTCCTACTGTAACTACTTTTAAAGGTGCTACATCTTTTTTGAAATATCTTCCCGAGTTTAATTCAGCAATTAAATACCCATATTCCCAGTCTGACATTGTATTAAATACATAAAGATAAACCTTTTTTGTTTGCATCCAATAACACTCCTATCACTATTGATATAGCCTATTATAATATAACTTCCCTGACAGATAACGTCAGGGGAGTATATTACTTGATGAAATTTTATTAATTCCGATAGTTTTAATAAAGACTTATTGCACCATATGTCACCTCTAGGTTGGGAACATATTAATTTACTAGGAGAATACCATTTTAATTCGGAGAAAGTGGTCTCGTTAGATTCTTTAAGACCATTGAAACTTTCTTAACGTTGTTAAAAATGGAGGAATCGTCTTGAAAATGGGCTTAGCGTTGTAAATCCACATTTTCCTGACGCTACCCCATTTAGGAGTGGAATCATGGGTATTTTTGGTGCGAAAAATCCAAAAGCAATAACTGATAACAAATTCACATGGAAAAATAACGTAATTGAGATTACAGAGGATGGATATTTACTTACATCTGGAATCATTGGGATTGTTCGTATCCCAGTTCGCCATATCGAAACAGTTACATACACAATGAATCCATTAAAACCATCTATAGACATAGATATAAATTTAATCGGTAAAGGTGTATTCCTTGGTAAGATCATCGTGGGAATGGATTTGATAGATGAAGTCCAAGATTGGCTACTAGAAAGAATTGAAGAATAATACACGTATCTTGGCTGAACCACGTAAGGGTGTCTTTCTTTATTTCTTAAAGGACCTGCTCATATATTGTTTAAAAACATAAAGTAATGTGTATCCGTTAAAACACATGTGCATCCCAGTTGGCCCCTCTTACTCAAGGAGGAAATATTATGAGCTTTGGTGGTAGTTGTGGTGGTTTTGGTGGCGGATTCGCTTTACTAATTGTGCTGTTCATTCTATTAATCATTATTGGATGCAGCTGTTCAGGTGGCGGATTCGGTTGCTAGTTAAGATCAGGCACTCATTAGAGTGTCTTTTCTTTATGGGGTACAGTTCACCTGTACGCTAAGAACCCGACTTTTTTAAGGGATGGCTTGTTAAACTAAACCCCATTATTGTAATAGGCGAATGCTGATTAATGAATTTTAGCCTTGCGGATACCATCAAATACACTGATTGCCGCAGATAACATAAAGAAGAAAATTGCACCGCCAACTATCCGCGATTCAAGTTGTTTAGTAGTAATAGTGAATAAATCAGCTGTATACGTAATAAAATCTTGGTTCATTACATTTGGATTCGTTACTATCACAATGAATACAATGGTTCCAATAAGCTGAAAAGCTGTATTAAATATTGCTATTCCTTTTGTCCATTGTCCCTTAATTAATTTATAAATAGATAATACTATTTCTAAACCGATTACAACAAGAACGATTGGCCAATACTGAAGCAATACATCCTGATTAAGAGCTGGAGCCGCAAAATCAAGTCCGTGTGTACTACTTCGATATATACCTACAAGATGATTTGCGTAAAAATAAACTGTTGCCCAAATAGCAGTCCATAATAAACTTCCAAATACTTCGAATTTCGTGATGACTTTTTTCTTAGGAATATAAGGTGTGTTTTTTAAATCATCAGCTGTCCATTTGGTAAACTTTGTTGTGAATGGGTGACTTCCTTTCGAATGATTTACTCGTTCAATAAGCGCGAAAACAAGTGTCAGCCAGAAAAAGACGTGCATACCTACTTCAACGATTCTCCCTATACAAAAACCAATAATATCAAAACCCACATTAATTACTGCTTCTTCGCCATGATACCCTATAAAATATTCGGGAATGATCGAGATTAGAGAAATAATAGCAGCAATCGGTAAAATCATTTTTAATAACGTAACATATGTCTCAAAATAGTGAGGGCCAATAAGATGCATTGGTTGATCACGGTATTTACTAGCTAATATAGCGGGATTCCCTAATGTTTCAAGGACCCCTTTTATATTTTTTTCACTGTAATCATCAAGTAACATATCCTCAATGGTTGATCTTAACTCGAGAGCAATATCTTCACGATTTTTTTCAGGCAGTCTTCGAGTCACTTCTTGTATATAAATCTCAATTAGATTCATCATCTTTCTCCCCTTTTAACACTTCTAAGAGTTTTTTAGAATTGTCCATCCATTCCCTTTTTAACTGTAAAAAAATCTCCAAACCATATTCGCTTAGAACATAGTACTTACGCGGTCTACTCTCAGATGTATCCCAACTACTTGTTACTAACTCTTGTTTTTCTAAGCGGCGTAACAATGGATATAAAGTACTTTGATCAATGTTAATACCTGACTGTTCTAACAATTGAACAAGTGAATATCCGTACTGGGGCTTTTGTAATTGACTTAAAACAGCTAACGTCAAAGTTCCTCTCCTAAGCTCTGTCGTTAATGAGTTCAATAAAGTATTCATTCATCCACCTCTTTTCTTGGTGTATGTTATACGGTATATGTTTTATACTATGCGTCATACACCATTATTGTTCCAGCATCAATGTAAAAAAATAATTCGGTAAGAAACACATAAAAATACAATATTTTCCGAATTATATTTAGGTTAAAATAAAAAGAATCCACAAATTAGGTAGTCTAAAACGTGGATTCCTTTATTGGTGTTGGCTTAAGTATATTTCTTCGCAATCTCTTCTCTATCCTAACATATATATCCAATCTAGTTTCCTTAAAAAGTACCGAAAACGGCCGTTTATGGGACTTTATTTATTACCACTGTACAGCTACATCTATTTTATTTTTTACTTTTAGAAGGTATTATACTCGTAAATCTAGAAGGTAAAACAACATACTTTTGCCAGGAGTGATTTCATATGAAAATACTAGAACACGAAACGTAACAACCGTATATTGTAATTAGAGGTCCTCCTCCTGTTTATTATATTCACCCTATTTTGAATATAGTAAACAGGAGGATTTAACATGAAGAATGATAAATTATTTTTCACCTTATTAGAAAATGCAAACGCAAGCTTTACTGGATGGGATTTTTCCTTTATTACAGAAACTGATCGTATGAAGAGTCAATTACTTTCTTGGTCCTACGGTAGCATGGCCTTTTCCCTTATTCAAAACACGAATTCTATGCTTGATATGGGAACAGGTGGTGGAGAATTCTTATCCATGTTAAGACCATTCCCTCCTTCTATTTATGCGACTGAAGGGTATTCTCCAAATATCCCATTAGCAAAAAAGCATTTAGAACCTTTAGGTGTAAAGGTTCTAGAAGTAACCAATGATGAGACTTTACCATTTGATGATGGACAATTCGATTTGATTTTAAATCAACACGAATCCTACTCTGTTTCCGAAGTAAAAAGAATCCTTTCTCCAAATGGCATCTTTCTTACGCAGCAAGTAGGTGGCTTAGATTGTGCGGAAATCAATGAAGCACTAGGAGCACCACTCAATTCTGAATTTACAAATTGGAATTTAGAAACTGCTCTAAGTGAACTCGAGCAACATGGTTTTAAAGTTTTAACATATAAAGAAGAGTTTCCCGTTCAAAGGTTTTATGATATCAGTGCTCTCGTCTATTATTTACAAGCAATTCCTTGGCAAGTGCCTGATTTTAAAACTGAAACATATGTAAATGAATTGTACAAAATACATCAACTTATCCTACAAAAAGGGTATTTTGATGTGAAACAACACCGTTTTTTTATTAAAACGATAAGAATATCATAATAAAAGAGTCCTAACAGGTATGCTCCATTACCTTTTAGGACTCTTTTTCGGATGAATTGTTATTCTAAAATCTTAGCTTTAGAAAAAGGATAATACACAAATTCTACTTTACACAATGTAAAAGACTGAATCATAACAATTATAACGAATACAAGCAAAATAAGTTTGTCCCACTCTTTTCTAGTAATCTGCTCCATGACTTTCCTTCATCCCCTAAAATGCCTCACTGTCCTGTTATTCTATGTAAATGTAAAAATCTTTTATTGCTGTTTATTCGGCTGTTCCATAGGCACTGGATTTCCACCCACTCTTTTCACTTTCAAATCAAAATATGCGTCTAAAATTTCTCTTCCAATTTTAGAATTAATCCCTGATTTATCATCGTTTACCCATGGTACAACAACAGAAAATGCCACTTCTGGATCAGAGTCATAAGGTGCGTAACCAGCTAAGGTTAAATTATAACACTTTTTTCTATCTCCATTTTCATCCTTACCTATATTACTATCACCACCATACACTGTTTCTGCTGTTCCTGTTTTTCCAGCAGGCTTATACGGTAGATTTTGAAAGTGTGCTACACCGGTTCCATCGCCTTCTTGAAACACTTTCTTAAATCCTTCTTTCACTTGATTAATATAGGATATGTCCATATCTACACGATTTAAAATGACCGGTTCCATTGATTGAACTATCTTTCCTATATCCTCAGCTTTATTCGGTTGCTCTCTAATTTCTTGTACAATTTGTGGTTTCATACGATAACCACCATTCGCAATCGTCGAAATATATTGCGCAAGCTGAAGCGGTGTATACGTATCATATTGACCGATTGAATAATCAAGTAAGAATCCTGGTGTATTATCTTTTCTTCCACGTTGTCCCGCAGTCTCATTGGGTAAATCAATCCCCGTTGGAACGCCTAAACCAAATTGCCCAAAATGATAACGCATTTTATTAAAAACTTCTTGTTTAACATTTAACGGACTATTCGGTACGTAATCAATCCCCGCAATCTTTAAAGCTGTGTTAAACATATATACGTTAGAAGATACTTGTAAAGCTCTGACATCATCAATATCACCAAAATCTTTCCATGATTTCTTTGCTTTTGTTGTCCCTTTAAATGTCCTCGGTGCATCGTAAAAATGAGTAAATGGTTTGATCGCACCCGTTTGATAACCTGTTAGTAGCGTAGCTCCCTTGACTGTTGAACCTAATTCATATGAACTTGTCATTGTACCAAGGGCATAATCCTCTACTTGAATATTTCCATCTTTATTTACTAGTTTTTTCCTGAAATTGACAAAAGTTGTCCGTTTTTAGGATTCATCATTACCACAAAGGCACGATCCAACATTGGTTCTACAGCTTTGAACGCCATTAAGTTTTTTTCAATGCTTTCCTCAACTTTCTTTTGCAATTCCATATCAATTGTTAGCATTAAATTATTGCCACTTCTCCCTTTCGTAATTTGTTCAGTACGAAGTATTTTCCCTTCTTTATCTGTAATATTTTTCGATTGCGCTTTCATACCATGTAGGGCGTCTTCGTATTGCTTTTCAATATAACTCTTTCCAACCCGATCATTGCGGTTATAATCACGAACTAAATAATAATCTAATTGCTCTTTCGGTAGTCCTTCATCAGCACTTGAAACGTTTCCAAGTACTGAACGAAGTATTTTATCATATGGATACTCACGTTCCCAATCTACGGTCGTATCCACACCTGGAAGATTTGCTAAATTTTCACTAATTACTGCATATTCTTCTGGTTTTACATCTTTTTTTATTATTTTAGGAGTCATATTATATCCTGCATTCATTTTACTTTTAATAGCTAATACTTCTATATCTTGTGGGGTAAGTTCATTTAACTCTTCCGCTGTAATTCGCTCACGTCTAATTTCTTCCACCTTTTTATCTAATTCTTTTCCCTCTATTTTTTTTGCTCTTAATTTATTTTCATCCTCCTTTGTAACCTTTTCTGCTGCACGTTTCTTATGTAATTGCATCCAAAAATCTTTCTTATCTACCTCGGTTAACTTATTTATAGCCTCCTGCGGCATTTCAATCATCTTCGCAAGTTGTCTTGCCGTATTTAAAATCTCTTCTGAATTAACACCTTTCATTTTTGTATATGTAATTGTCCGTAATGGTTTATTATCAACAATCGAGTGGCCTTCTCGATCAAAAATTTTCCCACGTGGAACGGGAGTACTAACCGTTAAATCTCCCTTTTTTTCCACCTCATTTTTATAAGTCTCACCATCAACAATTTGGACCTTACCTAATTGAACAATAACAGTTGAAAACATAAGAAATACAAAGAAAAACAACACATTTAATCGGAAAGGAATATGGGTTTTCTTTTTCCGTTTCTTTTTCTGTTCTTTCTTTTTCTGTTCTTTCTTTTTCATTATGCTCTCCTCTTTCTATGGTCTAAAGTATCTTTATCTTATAAATAACAAAAATTAAACCATACTTTCTCATCCGGATATAAAAATCTCCTCTATTAATAATATTAAAGCACATAGATAATATAATTTATAGTATTTTTAAAGAAAATTAAGAAAATTTAAACTCCAAAAAACCGAGATAAATACCTCTTATCTCGGTTTTCCTACATCATTTAAAATCGATCTACAAACTGCCCGATTTTTTGCTGAAAGATATAATCAAAATAATACTCTTGACCCGTTAACTCTTCATTCACTAAAATAGTCGTTGTCCCTACTTCTCTTTTTGCAATTTGCGGGAACGATGCAACCGGCTGCACTTTTAATGAGGTTCCCATAACAAGTAATACATCCGTTTCATATAAACGCTGTATTGCATTTTGATATTGTGGTAATGTATCACCATATAAAACGACATCTGGATTTAAAATAAAATTACATGTTTCACATCGTGGTACCTCATGGTCTATCATATATTGCAAATCATATTTCGTTTTACATTTTGGACAATGAGCCGTTTGGAGTGTACCATGCAAATCTATCACATGCTTACTCCCTCCTAATTGGTGCAGACCATCAATATTTTGTGTTAACACCACAATATCTTTTCCTTGCTCTTCTATACTTGCTAAAAATTGATGCCCACGATTTGGTTTGTATTGATGGAAAGTATTAATTTGAAATATTTCTTTGTAATGCTTCCAAAATTCTTTTGGATTACGGTTATAATATCCTCTAGATAAGTACATTTCAACTTTAGCATCTGCATATAAACCATTGGCTGAGCGAAAATCAGGAATGCCACTTTCTGTACTTGCACCAGCACCTGTTAATACCGTTATCTTATTTGCTTTTTCTATAACAGAACGAACTTCTTCATATTGCTGCATTGCTCTCACCTCTATGTATAATCCTTCCTTTATTATAACATTTGTCCATAGCAGGTGTTGTACTTTTGTTTAATGTGTGGTCCCGCCACATTCTATAATATCCATTTCTACCTCTAATGCGACCCGTACCAATAATTCAATTCCAGTTGTAATAGTTGAAAGCGACATACTCGGTTGTCCAGGATGTTTACTTGCTTGCTCTGGCAAAAATGGAATATGTATAAAACCACCACGAGCCCCGTTTTCACTTTTTGCTAAAATGTCCATAAGTCCATAAAAGAGATGATTACAAACAAATGTACCTGCAGTTTGAGAAACAGAAGCAGGTATTCCTTCTTCCCGAAGTTTTTTTACAGTAGCTTTTATAGGAAGTGTAGACCAATACGCAACGGGCCCCCCTTCTACAATAGATACATCAACCGGTTGGTTTCCTTCATTGTCAGTGATTCTTGCATCATCTACATTTATTGCAACTCGTTCCACTGTAATATCTGGACGTCCTCCTGCTTGCCCGATACATATAACAAGCTCCGGTTCTATTTCTTCCATATAAGACTTTAACGCTTGTAATGATTTATGAAACACAGTTGGAACTTGTTTACTAACAATCTTGTAATCTCCAAAGCTTTGTCCATCAAGCTGCTTTACAACTTCCCAGGCAGGATTAATCTCCTCTCCACCAAAAGGTTCGAATCCTGTTAACAATACTGTCTTCATCATTCCCACTCCTTACTAAAATCGATATACGAGCCCATACATGATGAACATATTAATAACAAAAATGGTAATAGCAATTGGTGCTTGGGCTTTAATTACCGCATTTTTATCTTTTAATTCTAATAGCATCGCTGGTACAATATTAAAATTTGCAGCCATTGGTGTTATCAATGTACCGCAGTACCCTGCAAACATTCCAAGCGCGGCCATGATCGCTGGATTACCACCATGCATTTGAACGATAAGCGGTAAACCAATTCCTCCTGTAATAACAGCAAATGCGGCAAAGGCATTCCCCATTACAACTGTAAACAACATCATACCTAAACAATATGCCATAACAGCAACGAATGGATACTCTGTCGGCAATACTTGTCCTACTAAATCTGAGACAACTTGACCCACACCAGACTTTGCAAAAATACCGCCAAGCGCAGCTAACATTTGTGGTAAAATAACTGCCCAGCCGACAGCTTGTAATAATCTGCTTCCCTCTTGTACAGGCGCTGTTATTTTTGCTTTTGTGATTCCCATTGCTGCTACAAAAGCAAGCAATGCCCCAAGAGCTAATGCAATTAATGTGACTTTCTCAGGATCAACAAGAAATACATTTCCAAACTTTAGCTTTCCTAAAGTTAAAGTACCAATAATCGTAAAAATAGGAATTAAAATAGCGGGCATAAAAATTTTATTTCTCAGTTTTTCTGCATGTTTCACTCGTTCTTCAGTAGGTGCTTCTTTTTCATTGGACTTCGTTACTTTATTCAATGATGCTAAAATGACCATTGCTAATACAATACAACCGATATAAAATGATGGAATCATATTTCCAAATAAAAATGTAATAGAAAATAATGCCCAAAATAGACTAGAACCAAAGCGATTTGGATGTTGACGATCAAAAGCGACACGAATCGCGACAAAGGCAACAATAATACCTAATAAATAATAGATTGTATCAAGTGTAATAATATTCATCCTATATCGCCTCCTTTTGTTGGCTTTCTTCTTTTTTCATCGTTTTTTCAATATACTTATCGAATTGTTTAAAACGAATCCAACTTACAATAAAAGCTGAGATTGCCGTAGGAATTCCCCAAAGCGCCATATCCCACACACCAACATGCATTCCTACAGAATCAAAGAATCCTTTCATTAATAGAATCGCTCCTGTTGCGATAAAAATATCTTCACCAAAAAACCATGCCGTATTTTCAGCTGCCGCTGCATTCGCTTTAATCTTTTCTTTTAATTTTTCTGGTAGTTTTCCATAACGTCCATGAGCTGCACCTTCTGCCATCGGTGCAACAAGAGGCCTTACTGTTTGAGCATGTCCCCCAATATTTAGTCCTACAGCTGCCGAAGCCTCACGAATTGTAAAATATGACATTAATACTCTACCAGTCGTTGCTCCCTTAGATTTTGATATCAATGCTTCTGCACGTTCCTTCAGTCCATATCGTTCTAAAATTCCAATTACAGGCAAAGTTAATAATATTGGCATAGACATATATCGGTTTTCTATAAAAAATTTCCCAAACATACTTATGACATCATAAAAACTCATCCCCGCAACCATACCAGTAACAATTCCTGCAACCATTACAACCAATAACGTATTAAGGCGAAATAAAAATCCAACAGCTACAAGCAATATTCCAATTAGTTTCAACATCTATGTATCTCCTCCTTATTCTACTTTGGTGCACAAATAGAAATATCATTTAATCTAAATGTTCTGTATATTCTTTCTGCAAATTGAACTGCATGCTCACCATCACCGTGTATGCAAATTGTTTGTGCATCGATATTGATAATCTTTCCACCAACTGCTTTTACATTTCTTTCCTTTACCATCTGCAACACTTGTTCAATTGCTATATCTTCATTTTTTATGAGTGCATTTTCTTCTGTTCGGCTTGTTAATGTTCCATCTAATTGATACGTACGATCGGCAAATGCTTCCTGCACGAGTTTCAGTTCATATTTTTCAGCTGCTTGTATAAATTTACTTTTCGCTAATCCATACAGAAATAAATCTGGATTTATATGATAAATTGCTTTTGCAATTGCATCCGCAATCTCTTGATCAGTGGCTGCCATATTATAAAGTGCACCGTGCGGTTTTACATGGTGCATCCTTCCTCCTGCCGCTCTTATAAATCCATCTAATGCCCCTATTTGATATAAAGCATAATCATAGACCTCTTCTGGCGAAATATACATCATTCTTCTACCAAATCCAATTAAGTCCGGAAATCCTGGATGTGCTCCTATTTCCACATTGTGGTACAACGCTTTTTCAACAGTTTGACGCATGACAGTTGGATCACCAGCATGAAAACCGCATGCAATATTTACTGATGAAACAAACGGAAGAATTTTATCATCGTTTCCTATCTTATATGCACCAAAGCCTTCTCCTAAATCACAATTTAAGTCAACGGTAACCATACGCTATCTCTCCTCCTGCTTTACGCTTGTAAAGCGATGAACTTCTTTAATAGATTCATATTTTGTTCTTGCTCGATGTAAAGCTCCGTCGCTTCTGTTATAGAAGTCTTTGCAAACGTGACATAATCACCTGGTTTCAATTGCGCAAGAATAGGTAAATCAACTGATATGACATTACCAATTAACGGATATCCACCTGTCGTTTGTCTATCTGCCATTAAGATGATTGGATGACCACCAGATGGCACTTGAATTGTTCCAAATGTAACTGCACTTGATAGAATCTCAGATTGTTCTATTCTTTTTAATTTTTCACCTTCAAATCGATAGCCCATACGGTCAGCATAATTGGAAACTTTATATTCCTTTGTAAAAAACGACTCTAAACTCTCACTCTTAAATTGATCCCATTCAAAACCTGGAATAACACGAATGATTGGGCTGCGACTATATTTGGGTAGAACATGATTACATATACCCCAACGTGTTTCTATTCTGTCTTCATCCATCAATTTCTTTATCATACAAGTAGCAAATTTTGATGGTGTACCAATTTGAAAAAGGTCGCCCTTTTTAAGCGCTCGTCCTTCTAGTCCACCTATAGCTGCTTTTACATATGTACTTTTGCTTCCCATACTACTTGCAACATCAATTCCACCTGCAAATGTCACATATGTCCTACACCCAAACTGCGTCTTCCTGAAGCAAAGCATGCTACCTTCTTTCGCTAAAACTGGTCGCCACAATGGAATGGGTTCTCCGTTTAACAGAGGCTCCATATTCGCACCACCAATTGCTAGCAATGTCGTTTTCTTTATAAGAAGCTTTGGTCCCATCATTGTAATTTCTAATCCAGCTTCATTCTCTTCATTTCCAACTAACATATTTATCATTCTTAATGCTGTCTGATCCATAGCACCGCCAACAGGCACGCCATATTGTTGATAGTGATATCTTCCTAAATCTTGAACAGTTGTAAACATCCCAGCATGTAAAACCTCAACATTCATTTCCTAGCTCCCTCCATAACCAGGTACTCTTCCTCTGTTATTGGGATAAAACGTAAATACATTCCGCTCTGCACATATGTAGGCTTTTCTTCATTTGGCTGAAACAACGCAATCGGTGTTCGGCCAATAATATTCCAGCCGCCTGGTGTTTCTAATGGATATATTCCAGTTTGACTTCCACCAATTCCAACTGAACCAGGTGTTATTTGTAGACGTGGTGTTTGTTTTCTAGGTGTTTCTAGCTCTTTGGGCATACCACCCAAATACGGAAAGCCTGGTGTAAATCCTAACATATAAACAAAATAAGTCACTTCACTATGAAGACGAATCACCTCATTTGCACATAACCCATGATACGCCGCAACTTCTTCTAAATCAGGTCCATATTTCCCGCCATAACAAACTGGAATTGAAATACAATCATATTGTTTTTGTGTTTTATTTTGATTATGACTAAACAATCGATTCATGTATTCACATACAAACTCATACGGTACTACCTTTCTTTCATTTTTCCTCCATAACTTATATACATCATAGTAAACCGTTAAAGAAGTAAAAGAAGGTACACACTCAACCATTCCAAGAAATGGATTTCCCTTTAATAGTCGATGTAAATTTTGCACATTTTCATATATATCCAAATCAATTTTTTCTCCAAACGTAACAACAACTGCTTGATCCCCTAGTGCTGAAAATTTCATCATATACCTTCCTTTTCACCTATCCAGCCAAGTTCTTTCGAAATTTGATGCGCTGTTTCTTTTACTTTTGTAATAAAGTTTGGAATTGTCGATTCATTATACTCTATTTCTAATCCCGAAATACTAATACCAGCTATTACACTACCATCACTTGCAAAAATAGGGGCTGCAATTGCAGCTGTATGATTCTCAAGTTCCGAATAACTTATCGTATATCCTTCTCTTTTAGCCTTACATAATAGGCTTTGCAACTCTTGTTTATCCACTATCGTTCCATCTGCAAATCGTTGTAATTGCACTTTCTCTATATACTGCATTTGATCGTCTTCCGAAAAATACGAAAGTAAAATACGCGGACATGCTCCGGCATATAAAGGAGCTCGCCGTCCTATCTCTGTGTATACTCTTACTGGTTGATCTCCATCCATTTTTTCAATATAAATTGCCTCATTCGCATCTTGAATAATTAAATTGACAGCTTGACCAAGAGAGTCTCTAAGCTTTTTCATATATGGCTTTGCAATATTTCGTACTGACAATCGCTTCGAAACGAGTTGACCGAACCTTAAAAATACTAATCCAAGCCTATATGTTCCCCTTGTTGTCTTTTGTAAAAAGCCCATTTCTTCAAGCGAACCAATTAAACGGTATACAGATGTTTTAGGCATTCCCGTCTGATGAACCATTTCCGTTAACGTTAGCTCTTCATGTCCATAAAATAGTTCTAAAATATCCATCGTCTTTACTGCCGTTTTATTTACACTCATCTTAGCTCCCCTAAGTTCCGTAATTCGGAACAATAATTCCGTTTTTTGAAACAAATATATAATTTAAAATTATAAAATATTCTTTCTATTTAAACAATATTTTTCTCAAATAAAAAAAGCATTGAAAGTAAAATTCAATGCTTTTTTAACGCGTATACGTAAACTCTCTCTTTAATGCAATGCTCTCACTTGTTGCAACGGCCAAAATACCGCTTCACCTTTTCCGACAATTTGATCTTCAGAAACAAAACCAAACATGCGACTATCTTTTGAAACTTGACGATTATCTCCTAACACAAACACTTGACCTTCTGGAACTTTTGTTTTCCCAGTTTTTTGTTCTAATGTAAAATCAGGAGTTAATTTCCCTTTCGATACCTCGTCCTTATAATCTGCTAAATATGGTTCATCAACCGCTTTTCCATTCACGTACAATACGTCGTTTTTATATTCAATCGTATCTCCTGGTAAGCCAATTACTCGCTTCACTAAATCATATCCTTCTTTTCCATGAAAAACAATAATATCAAAACGATTTAATCCTTGTACATTAAAACCAATTTTATTTACAAGTACACGCTCGTTATTTTCTAAAGTAGGCATCATAGACTCACCTTGTACGAGTGAAGGAGTAAATAAAATACCACGTACAATTAAAGCGATTCCTAGTGTAATCCCTATTGTTTTAACCCATGAAACGATTTCTTTTTTCTTGCTTTTCTCCATCTTTTTCCCTCTTCTCTAGTATTATAATGATTTTGTTAATACCACTAGATCTTGTACAGATTTTTGATCTACTTCAGCAAAACAAGATTTACCTTCTCGGACTGCAGTACCAACATGTGCTTCTGAAATTCCTGTTTCGTTCAATAGTCGCTTTATATTTTCTTTTGTCACACCACTTCCAACAATGAGCTGAATATCCCCTTTACTTACTCTTTGCATTTCATGAAGTACAGGTATATTTTCCTCTATCGTCCCTTGACCACCAGAAGTTAAAATATGAGTTATCTTTTCAAAATTACGTAATGTTTTAACTGCACCAATAAGATCATCCACTTCATCTATCGCACGATGAAATGTGATATTAATCCCATCTACAACAGATAATAAATTAGCTAATTTTTTTTCATCAACTTGATTCTGCTCATTTAATACACCTAAAACAACACCTGCTGCACCAAGTTCTTGTGCAATTAAAATATCTTCTTTCATCATTTCGATTTCTTCTGTTGTATATATAAATGACTTAGCATGGGGACGAATCATAACATGGATAGGTATGTTTGCTGCTTTCACCGCTTTTTTTATAAAAGCATAACTTGGCGTTAATCCACCTTCTGTATATGCTGAAATTAACTCAATTCGATTTCCACCAGCTTTTTCAATTTGCTTCACATCTTCTAAACAAGTTGCAATGACTTCGAGCATGAAACTACCTCTTTTCGTACTTTTTCCACATTATTATACCGCAGCATAAATAAGAAACCTAGGTTTCTCATATAAAACATAAAAAAAGGAATTGAAAAGAAAGATTTCGAAACTCCTTAACAGATTCATTATTTTCTCAAAATTGTTAGGTTTATCACATGAAGTCTGTGAATTCTATAAAGCAGTTAATCTTCCTAGAAAATATCGGATAACTTCCACGCCTCATTTAAACCATCAAATATTATCGTACAAATAAATCTTATGTTGAGAAAAACAAAAATCCCTTTCATTTATTTCCATATTCTTTATATTTCTGTTATTCTTGTAATATAATTCTAAATTTTACCACAAATTATACAAGGGGGCTCATTATACGATGAATATGAAAGTTACAACATTGACAGCAGCAACTGTCGCAGTCACTTCTCTTCTCCCATCAATTACTGAAGCGGATATGAAAACAGCTGCTGTACAACCAAAAAACAACGTAAAAATCGGATATGTAAAACTTGATAAAGTCCAACTATATCAAGAAAATACAACAAATGGTGATTCCCTTGGCAGTATTTCATACAATACACCTGTTACCATTCTCGAAACTACACGTGACTGGTATAAAGTAAACGCTCAAAACAAAATTGGTTACATACAAAAATCTAATTTGTCGTTGACAAAATTAAATCAACAGCGTAACCAACATATCGTAAATGCAAGCGCTTTAAACCTTCGTTCAGAACCAAGTATACAATCATCCATCCTTGACGTATTACCAAACGGGACATTTATCTCCGTTCAAGAAACACTTAATGACTGGTATCTCATCTCTTACAACGGAAAAATAGGATATGTAAAAAAAGAATTTGTATCACATAACTCACAACCATTCGTTAAAGGAATCACTATACAAAATAATTCTTATTATGTTGCAACGCCTAAACTAAGGGTAAGAAATGGTGCAGGAACAAATACTGCTGTTATTGGTTCCTTGCAAAATGGGACACAAATACAAGTAGTAGGCACAGTAGGTACATGGTATAAAATTCGTTTTGGCTCTGGATATGGATATGTTGCAAAGCAATATGTATTACAAAATAAACAACAAGAACAGTCTGCGTCACCTTCAATACCTGCTGTTTTTAAATTTCCAACACAAGGACAAGTTAGCTCAAACTTCGAAGTCAGATGGGGGCAAATGCATTATGGTGTCGATTTTACGGCAACTGGAGATAAGCCTATTCGTGCTGCAGCTGCTGGAAAAGTTATCAAATCCTACTATTCTAGCAGCTACGGAAACGTCGTATTCGTCACTCATTACATAAAAGGAAAATTATATACAACTGTTTATGCACATATGAAAAACCGATCTGTACAAGCTGGAGATCGCGTTCAAACTGGACAAGTGTTGGGGCAGATGGGGAATACTGGACATTCAACTGGGCAACATCTTCATTTCGAATTACATAATGGGGAATGGAATTTTGAAAAAACAAATGCCGTTGATCCACTTCCTTACTTAGTACGGTAACATCTTATGCTACGTAATATTCCATTACTCATTGAATACCTAGCTTTTTTCGGCCTAATCTGTTGTTTCATTATTTATGATACAAATGTAATTTTTTTAAGTATGCTCATCCTATTTGTATGCTGTGAAATATTGCGAGAGGTATATAAAATACGATTAAGAAAACACATTTCTCATCTATTTACATCACTCATTATTATCGTTTGTCTAATCACTAATTTAAAGATTGATGGTCTATTTATATCAAGTATGTTCCCTATATTTTTTATAAGCGTTCTCCTTATCGTATCCCAATATATCTATGTACCTGAACATCACAAGAAAGAAGATAAAGGGGTAAAGATTGTATAGTCTTTTCCGACATATACGTCCATACAAAAAGCCACTTTTGAAATAATGATTCAAAAGTGGTTTTCTCTGCACAAATCATTTCGTTTTTATCCCGCATTAACGGACAGTAACACTCCCGCCTCAAAATTCAGTAAAAGCAAAGAAGTTAGGTGGGAGATGAACTGTCCGTAAAATCCCGATTGGTGAGGGCTGATAATCAGTGGGGATAGCCCCCACTGATTAAAGTTTTACTTTATAACTCCATACGATTTAAAATATCTTTTAATGCCTTTAACTCTTCAACCGTCAATGTAACACCTTTTCCCATTTTGTCATGCTCTGGTGCCCAATCACGCAGATCATATTTTGGCTCTTTTCCGTTCCAACTGATTAAATTGAGCTCTTTATTCCAGCCTTTAGGTGACTGTGATAAAGTTCCAAAAATTTCTTTAATATCAAATTTAATTTCCGCCACTGTTATTCCCCCTTTAAAGTATATATTCCCTATTTAGATCTCCTACATTCTCTCATATCTATATCGATAGGGCTAATTTCCCACACATCTACCTCTGATTCATTATGAACTATACTGATTGTTTGAACTTAGCAGAATACCCTCAGCAATTCATCTTTCACTATAAAAAGGCTCGGTGTATACCGAAGCCTTTTTTCATACTTACCGTTTATCAATTTTTGCAGCAATCCTATTCCCAATGAATTGAACAGATTGAACGAGAATAACAAGCAAAAGTACCGTAACAATCATAACGTCTGTTTGAAAACGATAATATCCAAAACGAATTGCTAAATCGCCGACACCGCCTCCGCCAACAACACCTGCCATGGCTGAGTAGGAAATAAAACTTACTGTTAAAACTGTTAAGCTTAATACAAGGCCTGAACGCGCTTCAACGAGCAATACTTTCCACACAATTTGCAGTGGCGTCGCTCCCATTGCCTCAGCAGCTTCAATTACACCTTTTGGAACCTCGCGTAATGCTTGCTCTACGAGTCTCGCAAAATAGGGAATGGCTGCTACTGATAAAGGAATCGTTGCAGCGATTGGACCAATTGTAGTTCCTAATAAGGTTCTTGTAAGTGGTACAAGAGCCACTAGTAAAATGATAAATGGAAATGAGCGAATAATATTTACAATGCCGTTTAAAATACGATGGACAATATTTTGTTCCAAAATTTGTCCTTTACTTGTAAAATATAAAATTACACCTAAAGGAACACCTAAAATAATTGCTGCTCCAACTGAAAGTCCAACCATTAATAATGTTTGTAAAAGTGATGTCCAAATCTCTGGAAGCAGTGGGATAACATTATTGAACATGTGCAATGCCCCTCTCTTGTTCTACACCTAATAGAAGTTTTGCAATTTCTGTTGTTGGTTTTAGATGTTGGTCACGTAAGTGGAAAGATTCAACAACTTCTCCTTCTTCCATCACCGCTACTTTATTACAAATTTGTTTAATTACATTCATTTCATGCGTTACAATTACGATTGTAACTCCTAACTCTTTATTTATCTTTTGTAAAAATTGCAAAATAGATCGTGTCGTTTTCGGATCGAGTGCCGATGTCGGTTCATCACAAAGCAATACCTTGGGATCATTTGCTAATGCACGAGCAATCGCAACACGCTGTTTTTGTCCACCACTTAGTTGAGAAGGAAAATGATGCGCTTTATCACTTAAGCCAACAATCTCCAAACACTCTCTTACACGTTTTTCTCTCTCTTCTTTTGAAACTGATTTCAATTCTAATGGTAAAGCAATATTATCCGATACGTTTTTATTATGAAGAAGATGAAAATGCTGAAAAATCATACCAATTGACTGTCTTGCTGTTCGTAAATCTTTCTTGGATAACTTTGTTAAATCTTTTCCATTTACAATAACTGCACCTGAATCCGGTTTTTCCAATAAATTCATTGTACGTAATAATGTAGACTTTCCAGCACCACTTAATCCAGCAATTCCATATATATCATGTTCCTCAATTTGCAAAGAGACTGATTTTACACCGTGAAATAAACCTTCTTTCGTCTGAAACGTTTTATTGATATCGCGTAACGTTATCATTTGCCCTCACTCCTTTTCAATTGATTTAAAAGCATCATCTGCTAGTAATGAGAGTGTTATATCATCCATCGGTGGATTGTGTAAACCAGCGCGAACATTTAAATAATAGCGGTGCAGTGGATTCTTTTCAGATAAGCTTTTTGCCCCTACAATTCTCATTGCCTTATCAACAATTGATATCGCCGCATTCGTCGCAATATATTTCGCTGCTGCTAATTCCGCTTGTAAAGATTGTTTATTTTCCACCTCATCATATTTTTTCGCAACTTGGTATAAAAAAGTACGAGCTTGCAAGAGTTCCAGCTCTAATTCGCCTACTAATCTTCTAACGTTTGGAAGCAAACTAATTGGGTGATTTAAACTATTCGGTTGATATGCTTTCGCAAAATCAATCGCATAATTTCTTGCAGCCTGCGCAATCCCTAAATAACATGCTGGTATATGAAGTAACCATCCAATTCCTTTCGGTTTCGCCTGTGAACCTTTTACATCTGTAAAAAATTTATGCGGGATTTCAACATTCTGTAATACAAGATCATGGCTAGCCGTTCCACGCATCGCAACACTATCCCATGTCTCTTCAATCAACACACCCTTTTCGTGTCTTGGAATCACAAATTCTCCTATCTCATCTCGCCCTTCAATGCTTGCAGATATGATGAAATAATCAAGTACTGGCGCCATCGTTGTGAACGTTTTTCTTCCGTTTATAATCCACTTATCGCCTTTTTGTACAGCTAATGTTTCTGGTTTTCCTCCCCGAGTAGGACTCCCTGTCTTCGGTTCAGTTGCCGCCCTGTTAAAAAGGGCGCCTTTTTTTACTTCTTCACAAAACCAAGAAAACATCTCAGGTTTCCATGAGCGATTTTCCGCAAGTTCCTTCACAATTCCAAGATGCCATCCAATAGACAAAGCTGTTGCTCCATCTCCCTCTGCAATCTTCTCTTGAAATAAAACAAAATCATATAATGAAATTGCCTTCCCACCAAAATCCTTCGGAAGAGTTAACTTTGTATAACCAATACTTTGTAAGTCTTTAATATTTTCAAAAGGAAAAGAGCCTAGTTCGCTCAGTTGATGTTCCCTTCCTGCAAATTGCGGAATGAATTCTGTTATCTTCTCCAATACGAGAACTTGTTCTTCTGTTTCTATAAATGATAATGTCATGTCAAGATCTCCTTTACTTTAAGTAGTCAGGAAGCACAAACCCTTCAAATTGTTCTTCAGACTGAATCATCTTTTTGAACTCTGGTGAATGGTATGCTTCAATTAAATCTTTTGCAAATTGTTTTTCTTTATCTTCATCACGAACCGTAACAATAATTCTATGTTGTGATGGTGTTTTTTCTAATTCCAGTGCCTCTTTTAACTTATGTCCAGATGAAATGACAAGATTTCCGTTAATAATGCCGTAATCTAAATCTTTCATTGCCCTTGGGATTTGTGGTGATTCAAGTGGTACTAATTTGAAATCTTTCTTTTTAAACGTTATATCTTTTTCGGAAATTGTTAAAATATTTACATTTCCTTTTAATTTCACCCAGCCAATCCCTTCTAAAATACGTAATGCCCGTTCTAAATTAACTGGATCATTTGGTACCCCAATCTTCATTCCATCTTTCAAATCATCTAATGATTTATGTTTTTCAGAGTATACACCTTGAGGTGCTGATGGAACTTGAATAATACTTGAAATTTTCGCATTATTTTCTTTTGCGTAAGACTTCATAAAAGCAGTACTTTGAAATATATTTGCATCAATATCCTTATTCGTTAATGCTGGATTTGTTTCGTTTGGTGAATTAAACTCAACAATTTTAATTTTGTATCCCTTTTTCTCTAAGTACGGTTGTACCGCTTTTTTCACTTGATCACTGTACGGACCAGGTGTAAAACCTAAACGAATTTCTTTTTGATCGCCCCCTGATGTCTGCGTGCAACCCGTAATGATAAATAAACTACATACAATACTTACAAGTGCAAAAAATAAACGTTTCATCCCTTCTCCTCCTACTAAAAAACAACCTTACATATTAAGAAGGTTGTCATCTCTTTTCCTTCTTATCTACTCGGAATTAGCACCTTTTTTATTACAGATAGGTTGCTGAAGCTTCATTGGGCCGTTCCCTCCACTTCTCTCGATAAGATTATATTTGATTATGCATTCTATTGTGTCACTATTCCGATGAAAATACAAGGTTTTTATTGAAAGTTTTTTCTATAATTTGTAAAGTTATAGAAAATCCAAAGCATATTTGCATAAAAAAGGATAGACTCCGTAGAACCATTCTACCTTTGTCTATCCTTTTCTTTATTTTTTAATCACCTTTCAATATACGCAAAGGTAACGATGCAACATATCCAATATAAGAACATAATTCTTTAAAGAAAAATGGAATTTCCGTATCTAATGTTTTATATGCTGATGTTGGCGTTGGTGATGCATATGCATCTATCCCAATATGCTTCGCTATTCTCATCGCTCGCTTCATATGAAGAGGATCACTTACAATCGTATACGTATGTAAGCCATTATCAATTCCAACCTGTTTCGCATTCTTTAAATTATCTTCTGTAAAACGCGACTGTGTTTCAATTAATATATCTTCATCCTTTACGTTATGCTTTAATGCATACGCTTTCGCAGTACGTGCTTCTTCCTGCTCTGCTTCAAATTTAGTACCACCTGTAAAAATAATTTTTTTAATACTTCCATTCTTATACAAAGAAATCGCATGATTGATTCTTTCACGAAATACAGGAGATGGTTTTCCGTTCCAAGAAGCTGCTCCTAGTACAATAGCAGCATCTGTATCCACCTCATCCGTTTTAAAGCGATAACTCCAAATATCGTAAGCTGCATAACTTACAAATAGAATGATAGAACTAACCATGAGCAAGAACACTTGCAAGACTCTTCTTTTTTTACTTTTCTTATTTTGTTTCATTTGTACTGGCCCCCGTGCATTATCCATACTTCTAAAAAATAATCTATTTTAAATCATTATATTTGAGTTCATTTGAAAGAAGGCACTTTTCTCAACAATTGATTCGTGCTATAAAGGGTTTTCATTCAAATAGAGGATTTTTAATTTACTATTTTTTGTGGTGCATATTTTATGAATTTAATTTATGTACAAAATTTCTCATACAACTCCATTGTAACGAATTTTTTCACAGAAGGGAATGATGAAACAAAAGTATATAAAAGAAGTAATCATTTTGTAAGAAAAAGAGGTATATTTTCCCCCTCTTAGGGACGTATACCTCTTCCACTTCACTTTACAATCCAATATTTCATATGTTGTTCTTCAAGCACACATGTAAAACCGGCTTTTTCTAACACTCTACTTGAAGCGGCATTACTCGTTAAACAATCTGCTTGAATTGTTTGTACTTCTTCATTCCGTTCTAACCATTCAACGAAAGCTTTTGCCATTTCAGTCGCATAACCCTTCCCTTGATATTCTGGTACAATACTATATCCGATCTCTACTGTACCAGTTGAATCGGGCGCACCTTTACAACCCATATCACCAATAATAACATTATCTTCCTTATGAACAATCAGTCCACTCCACTTACTTTGTTCCGGATTTTTCCGTAAGCCTTCAGCAACCCATGGTAAAATATCTTTATAATCAGGCATTGGCCATTCTAAAGATATTTTATATGGTATGATTTCTTGCAGCTCTTCTCTGCCTTTTATCGTTGCCTCAACAAGTTCTAATGTAAAAGGAATCATCTTTAGTCTTTTTGTTTCAATATTTGTCATGTTTGCCTCCTATTTATACAGGTCCATTTTGTGCAGTAATCGATCTTTCACGATTGGCCACTCGCTTGCAATGATGCTATATACTACCGCATCCCTTATATAACCGCTTGGTAACCTTCTCTCATTTCGTAATATCCCTTCTTTTACTGCACCTAGCCGTTCAATTGCTCGTTGTGCTTTTTCATTTCGCAATTCTGTTTTTATTTGCACGCGCAGCATTTGCAATTCTTCAAACGCATACTGCAATAACATGTACTTACATTCCGTATTTACACTCGTTCTCTGTACACTCGGATGATACCACGTTTGGCCAAGCTCGGCAGTCTTACTTTCTGTTGATATATTGTACAAACGTGTACTGCCGACAACTTTATTCGTTTTTTGATCTACCACAACGAATGGTAAATCTTTTCCCTGTTCATATCGTTTTACCGCCGTTTCAACATATCGCTGCATATCTTCATAACTGTCCATTTTAGCTATTAAATACGTCCATATTTCTTTATTCCCTTCCACAATTGAAAATAATTTTTCTACATCATTTGTATCTATTAATCGTAACATTGCTCGTTCATTTGTTATTTGCATGAACAATTCCCCTTTTCTATGTATCTAGCTGTATTATAATTAAAAATGCACCATCTATCAAAATATTTAAAATTTATTTTCTATCACTTAAAATCCAATAATACAGAAAAAAAGACTCACTTTTATAACATTAACGGGTTCGGTTTTCGAGTACAAAACACGAAATAGCATACTAATTAACAGACCAAATCACATCTGATTTGGTCTGTTCTTATTCCTTGTTATATCAACGTTTATCTGTTTTTAACATATAAATTAGCATAAGGAATAACACCCCAAATAACATGTTGACAATAGCTATTGTCAACGCGTTAAATACTATGTTAATTATAATGCTATTTGCTATGTTAATTTTGATAAATCAAAAGGGTAATTGTAATTTTATGTTAAAATGAATATAGAAAATGTGAAGAAATGTACTTAGATTAATGAGGCAGTTATCTTGAACAAAGGGAGTGAGGAATTGGACGAAAAGAAACTATTAAAATTAGTTTTAGAAATTCAAGAGCTACAAGATTTTGGGAAAGATTTTGAACATAAACTTACTGTATTTGAAAATAGTGTTCCCTATCCATATGCAAAAGAATTATTTTTTGCTGACTACGGTGCAGAATACATTGTAAAAAGAGCTATTAACCATAAAACTATAAAGTTAGGTGAGTTAAGTAAAGACGAGTTAATTACCTTGGTTCAAAAACTTATGGATGGGGAAGGAGAAGAATGGGAGCTGACAATTTGGTTGGACATGGTTGAATCGTCTGTTGTTGACCCTAAAATAAGTGATTATATTTTCTGGAGCGATGAAGAATTAACCGCCAGAGAAATTATAGACAAAGCATTGGCTTATAAACCATTACAATTATAAAGTGTGTTGCTCCAAGTATAGTTAACGCTCTTTTTTAAGAATGAATTGTGTAAAATCAATATGTTTAGAACTTTGTTTGAGTTTGGTCTTTAATTTTAATTAAGCTAAAGGGTACTCTAATTGAATAAGACAATAAAAGACGCTCAGAGTTTTTTTAACTCTGGGCGTTTTCATATACTAATTATAATGTGATTTTGCAGGTCAATTCGGTTTCTAATTTTATTGTGAATTTATCTTCTAAATATAATTTTGTACTTCAAAACTGAACCCGTTATTTGAACTGTACCCTATAAAATGGACAGTTTAATAAAAAGACCTTTAAAAATTAGGCACTTAAAAGATGGTTCCG
>NZ_JAEHBX010000052.1:0-34740 GCF_016483395.1 Bacillus cereus group sp. N21 | reverse complement strand
GGGCTATGAAAACAAAAGGTAACCCGCGCTCGTTCTCTCCTTCTGGTTTCACTCGGCATGGGGCCAAAAAAAACACTGACCGCTTCTATGCATGAGCGGATCCTCTCTTCCACCCTAAAAAATAGGTTTTAATTTTTCAACTCGCCTACTCTTCAATAATAATATGATGCCCTGCCGCTTTCGTTAAACGGTTCATGATCGCATTTCCAATTCCTTCATTCGGAAATGACTCACTAAAAATCACATCTACTTTGCTGGCATCAAATGTTCTCAGCACATCGTATAATTTAGTTGCAACGCTTGCTAAATCACTTCGCACTCCGCAAGACAATACAACATCCGCTTTATATTCATGTTGATATTCTTCTGTCGTTAATACACCTACCGTATACCCTTCGTCTTTCTTCTGATCTACAAGCTGTTGAATAAAATCACGAGACCCTTCAACAATACTAAGTGGTGCTTTCGGTGCATAATGTGTATATTTCATCCCTGGTGCCTTCGGTTTTTCTTTCTCATCTTTTAGCGCAGGATCTAACGAAACAGTTCCGATCACTTCTTCTAGCTGTTCCTTCGTAATCCCACCTGGACGTAAAATCGTCGGTACTTCACTTGTACAATCAATTACCGTTGATTCAACCCCAACGCCAGTCGCACCACCATCAACAATACCAGCAATCTTTCCATTTAAATCTTCATATACGTGAGATGCTAGTGTTGGACTCGGACGCCCAGAACGATTGGCACTGGGTGCTGCAACAGGTACATTCGCTTCTTCAATAAGAGCTAGCGCCACTGGATGATCCGGCATTCTAACTCCAACTGTATCTAAACCAGCCGTAACCTTTTCAGAAATCCCCTCTTTTTTCGGTAAAATAATTGTTAATGGTCCCGGCCAAAAGTGCTTCATTAAGACTTCTGCAACCTCTGGTATTTCTCTAACAATTCCTTTTAACTGCGATTTAGAACCAATATGGACAATCAGTGGATTATCACTCGGTCTGCCTTTCGCTTCAAAAATTTTCGCAATTGCTTCATCATTCATCGCATTTGCTCCTAGCCCGTATACCGTCTCTGTCGGAAAAGCAATCGCTTCATTTTCCCTTAGTAATTTTGCTGCTTTTTGTAATTGTGGATAATCTTTTTTTATTTCCACAACATTATCCACAGTCCACATATTTGTATGCATTTTTTCCCACGTCCTTTTTTCCCATGAAATACTTGTTATATTTAGTTTACTATGAGATTTATCCAAAAGACAAACAAGGTTTATCCACAAAATGTGGATAAACCCAATTAATCAGTGGATAACTTTGTGAATAGCTGACAATTTAGTATTATTACATTCTGCTGTTTTATATTTTCACAAAAATGTTCTAACTGCTGAATATCCTCTGGAACTTTATGTTTTTCCACAGTTATAAAGTTAAAAAACTGAAAGATCGTCACAGATTGTGGATGATTTGTGAGTAAATATACTTGCCCCATACTTTTCTCTTTCATATACTGCAAAAACATTTCAAAAAAATATAAGAAAGTCTTGTTATCCACAATGGGTGTGAACAAACAAGAACGAATGAGTGCATTTTCTCCTTTTTGTTCATAACCAATTACAGCTTGTATCTCTCCGTCATCTTCCAATATCATAAATTGCTCGTATAACTCATTTATTTTATCATCTTTTTTATTAGCTTGTCCGAAAAAAGAATGTAATCTCTCAACATCAGCGTTTGTAGCAAAATAAGTCTTTTTCACAACAAATCCCTCCTCATTTCTATATATGAGGAAGGATTCCAAACTAGTACTTATTTAGAAAATAACGATGTGAATGCTTCTACAATAAATAATTTCACTTTCGGTTTTTCCTCTTGTTCTTCTGTTTCTACTGTTTCAATTGTTTGTTTTTGTTTCTTCTCCAGAGGTTTTTCTATTTTTTCCACAGGCTGTTTTTCTCCCTGTTTTACGCTTTTTTCTTGTGCAATCTTTTCATTTGTTTCTTTCACAGGAGTTTGTACTTTTGAAATAACCTCTTTTTTCGATGTTTCTTGTCCCTTTTTTTGTTTCGACAGAACATCTTGATTTTGTTTTTCCGATACCTCTTCTTTTTCTTCCTGTATTTTTACTGGCCGTTCTTCCTCATCCATTGATTCTGCTTTTACAACATGCTCTTCTTTTTTTACAGCCGATCCACTAGAGAAATCTAGAAAACACATTGGCGGGAATAACACGCACCACCAATTTGCCCCTTCACCTTTCCCAATTGAAATGAGTACTGCTTCATATTCCCCTGCTGGATAAATAAAATTCCCATATACTTTTGTAGGAAATTTAATGTTTTTGCTAAATGTAACTTGAAATGATTCTTTACTTCCTTCGCGTTTTAACGTATTAGCAACCGTTTTTTCAATTTCTGGGATGTGACTCTGAATAACGCGACGTGCGTCTTCAAACGATTTCAAATCTGCTACCCAACCATCAATTTGCATCTTTACTTCATCGCGCACTTTACGTTTGAGCGCCTGATCTTCCTTCGAATCGCTATTTGCTAAAATACGTAATCGAACAGCTTCTTTCGGAATAACAGTTTTTCCCTTCGCATCAACTTTCATATATCCAAACTGCACAAGTAACTGTGCACCAATTAATAATAAAAGAAAATAGGCAATCGCTTGTTTTTTCATCTCCTACACCGTCCCTTCTGTAAACAGTGTAGACACTCTTACCTCTTTCTAAACTATTAAATTCTAAATCTATAGAAAAACTTTCGAGTGTATGTAAATACAAATTGAAAAAAACGATTTAAAACCTTTCTTTTTGGATGGAAGAGAGCATCTAGCCATGCACAGATGCGGGCAGGTCCTTTTTTCTTCCCATGCCACGTGAAAACAGAAGGAGAAAACGAGGGCAGGTCACCTTTTATTTTTCATAGCCGCGACTTATATGTTGAAAAGGCAAAATGGATTTATATAGAAAAATGGAGTAAGGTTCTATCCTTACTCCATTTCCGCAAATACCATACGATCTTTTCCGTTAATATCAAATACAACTTCTACATGGGCATGCGGAAATGTCTGCTGCAATAACCTTTTAACATCTTCACCTTGCCCTATGCCTACTTCAAAAGCAACAATTGCTTTTCTTTGCAAGACGTTTGGCAACTCTTCCATAAAACGGCGATAAAAATCAAGCCCATCTTCCCCGCCAACAAGCGCACGCTTCGGTTCATGCTCTTTTACAACCGGAGAAAGACCTCTCCAGTCTTCTTCTGGAATATACGGGGGATTTGAAACAACAACATCTAATTTTTGCCCCGTTTCATAAAACGGTGATAATAAATCACCATGATAGAACGTTACATTTGCACCTAATGCTTTTGCATTTTCTTTCGCAACTTCAATAGATTCCTGTGCGATATCTACTGTATACATACGAAGATTTTGATTTTCTAAAGCGAGCGTAATTGAAATTGCTCCACTTCCCGTACCAATATCAGCTATATGCAGTTCCTGCTTACCAAACATACGCTGGATTCTATCTAATACACCTACTATAAGCTCTTCTGTTTCTGGTCTTGGTATTAATACTTCTTCATTTACGAAAAACGAACGACCATAAAACATTTCATATCCCATCATATATTGAACAGGAATCCCACCTACATGTTTGTGGATAAAGTTCGTAAACGTCTTCTGTTGTTCCTCAGACATTTCTTCACGCATGTTCATCATTAAGCCTGTTCGATTCGTCTTTAATACATGACAAAGGACAATTTCTCCCGCATTTTCATCTCGCCCATTTTCTTGTAAAAAAGAAGAAGCCCATTTCAGGGCTTCATAGACACGCATTACTCAGCTGCCTCCATCTTTTGCGCCTGATCTTCCATCACTAAGGCATTGATGAAATCATCTAACTTACCTTGTAAGATTTGATCTAGCTTCTGAATCGTTAAACCGATTCGATGGTCTGTAACACGGTTTTGCGGGAAGTTATACGTACGAATACGCTCTGAACGGTCTCCCGTACCAACAGCTTGTTTACGATTTTGATCGTACTCAGCTTGCGCTTCTTGTCTAAATTTATCATAAACACGTGCACGTAATACTTTCATTGCTTTTTCTTTGTTCTTAATTTGCGATTTTTCATCCTGACAAGATACAACTACACCAGTCGGTAAATGCGTTAAACGTACCGCTGACATCGTTGTATTAACACTTTGTCCACCAGGACCACTAGAAGCAAATGTATCAACACGAACATCTTTTTCATGAATATCGATTTCTACTTCTTCTGCTTCCGGTAATACAGCTACAGTTGCTGTAGAAGTATGGATACGTCCTCCAGATTCTGTTTCCGGAACACGTTGCACACGGTGTGCACCATTTTCAAACTTCAACTTTGCGAAAGCGCCTTTACCGTTGATCATAAAGATAATCTCTTTATATCCACCTAACTCTGTATAACTCGCTTCGATAATTTCAGTTTTCCAACCTTGTACCTCAGCATAACGGCTATACATACGGTATAAATCACCAGCAAATAAAGCAGCCTCATCGCCACCAGCAGCACCACGAACCTCCACAATAACGTTTTTATCATCATTCGGGTCCTTTGGAACAAGTAAAATTTTCAGACGCTCTGATAATTCTTTCTCTTGTCCCTCTAACTCAGAAACTTCTTCCTTTACCATCTCACGCATGTCAGCATCTAACTTTTCTTCTAACATTGCCTTCGCATCTCGTAATTGCGCACGAACATCTTTATACTCACGGTACACCTCTACCGTTTCTTGCATATCAGATTGTTCCTTTGAATATTCACGAAGTTTATTCGAATCACTAATAACCTCCGGATCACTTAACAGCTCGTTTAACTTCTCATAACGATTTTCTACAGCTTGCAAACGATCTAACACATCATTCACCTCAACATCCTAGTCTTTAATACAAATAGTATATGGTACTTAATCAAAAAAACGCAAATTATTATTTTAAAAGTGCAGGCGGCTCGCTCAGAATGGGAGGGGGATGGAGCTTCTGACATAGAGGCGCCTTTTGCCTCGCAGGAAGAAGCGAAGCCACCGACCATTCTTGCCGCCGGAGCTAGATATTATTTAAAAGCGTAGGTGGCTCGTTCAGCTCTGACCGGCTAAGGTTCTTTCGCACACAAGGCGCTCTTTTCCTTTTGTACGGAAGGTTCTTAGACGCGAAGAGCTTGCCACCGAAACTAGATATTATTTTAAAAGTGCAGGCAGCCCGCCCCACTCTTCATCTATTTTCGAAAAAAACCCGCCCTATTGTAGCGAGTTTTACTTATTTTTGTTTTGTAGGTACTGCATGACAATGACGACAACGCGGCTCATATGACTCTGAAGCCCCAACTAAAATAATTGGATCATCGAATGCAGCTGGTTCTCCATCAATTAAACGTTGTGTACGGCTTGCTGGAGATCCGCATACAGAACAAACTGCTTGCAATTTTGTTACATGTTCAGCAATCGCCATCAGCTGAGGAACTTGTCCAAATGGTAGACCACGGAAATCTTGGTCTAAACCGGCTACAATGACACGATAGTCACGATTTGCCAATATTTGCACCACTTCCACAATGTCCCCATCAAAGAATTGCACCTCATCAATTGCAATAACGTCCATTTCTTCTGTTATATGATTAAATATATCTTTTGAAGCTGAAACAGGAACTGCTTTTACCTTTAATCCATTATGTGATACAACATCTTCTTCACTATAACGGTTATCAATACATGGTTTAAATACAATCGCATGTTGCTTTGCAAATTGTGTACGGCGCACGCGGCGGATGAGCTCTTCTGATTTTCCAGAAAACATACTTCCGCAAATCACTTCAACCCAACCGTTTTGATTTATTAAGTACATGGAGCTCTCCTTTCATCTACTTTTTTATCCAAAGTAGGGTAAAGGTTTAATATTTTCGCAAAAAAAACAGACAAGCGAATAGATACACTTGCCTGTTTTATGTTTTTTATTACTTAAGACCGTATTTCTTATTGAAGCGGTCAACACGTCCGTCTGCAGTAGCAAACTTCTGACGTCCAGTGTAGAATGGGTGAGAATCAGAACTGATCTCAACTTTTAGTAATGGATAAGTGTTTCCATCTTCCCACTCAACCGTTTCGCTAGATCCTTTAGTAGATCCGCTTAAGAATTTGAAGCCTGTGTTTGTGTCCATGAATACAACTTTCTTGTAATCCGGATGAATTCCTGCTTTCATTCTTTTCATCTCCTTCCGCCCTGAATCATTTTCGAAACAGAGTTTTTCATCTTTAGCTGCGAATACAACTATAATGATGAAACACATATGATGAAATTATAACAAGGCTAACTTCATTTTGCAACTACCTGTTTTTGTCTTTTATAAATTAAAAGCGAAAGCGGCTCGTTCAGAATGAGAGGGGGATGGAGCTTCTGACGTAGAGGCGCCTTTTGCCTCGTAGGAAGACGCGAAGCCACCGACCATTCTTGCCGCTGAAACTGGATATACCTAAAAGCGGAGACGGCTCATTTAACTCTAACCAGCTAAACTTCTCCACAAAAAGACATGAAAAAACTCGCTTAGCATAAAAATAAGCGAGTCATCACCGTTTCCCTTTACTTCGTTGTTACATATCTTTTGGAATCTGCAACAATGTTTTGTAAAAATTCTTCATTTGTTTTCATTTGACGCATCTTGCGTAAGAAACTTTCAACAAAGTCTGGTGTATCACGCATTGTTTTGCGAATGCCCCATAGCTTGTCTAAATGTTCTTTCGGAATTAATAGATCTTCTTTACGCGTACCAGAACGGCGAATATCAATCGCTGGGAAGATACGACGCTCAGCTAACGAGCGATCCAAATGAAGTTCCATATTACCTGTTCCTTTAAACTCCTCGTAAATAACATCATCCATACGAGACCCTGTATCAACAAGTGCTGTTGCTAAAATTGTTAAGCTACCGCCCTCTTCAATGTTACGAGCTGCCCCGAAAAATCGTTTTGGTCTATGGAACGCAGCTGGGTCAATACCACCCGATAATGTACGTCCACTTGGTGGAATAACAAGGTTGTAAGCACGTGCTAAACGGGTAATACTATCCATTAAAATGATAACGTCTTTTTTATGTTCTACAAGACGCATCGCACGTTCTAATACAAGCTCAGCCACCTTAATGTGGTTTTCCGGTACTTCATCGAACGTAGAACTTACAACATCACCTTTAACAGAACGTTCAATATCCGTTACTTCCTCTGGACGTTCGTCAATTAAAAGTACGATTAATTCTGCTTCTGGATGATTTGTTGTGACACTATGAGCAATTTCTTTTAATAGTATCGTTTTACCAGCCTTTGGAGGCGCGACAATTAAACCACGTTGTCCAAATCCAACTGGTGCAATTAAATCCATGATGCGTGTTGATAGTTTCTTCGGCTCCGTCTCCAATTTCATTTGACGATTTGGATATAACGGTGTTAATGCAGGGAAATGCACACGCTCTTTTGCTGATTCTGGATCATCACCATTTACTGCTTCGACTTGCAGCAATCCAAAATAGCGTTCGTTTTCTTTCGGCGGGCGTACTTTACCAGAAACCTTATCTCCATTACGCAAATCAAAACGACGAATTTGCGAAGCTGAAATATAAATATCTTCTGAGCTTGGAGAATAGTTGATTGGACGTAGGAACCCAAATCCTTCTGATTGAATAATTTCGAGTACACCTTCCATGAAGAAGAAACCTTCTTTTTCTGCACGAGCTTTTAATATAGCAAAAATTAACTCTTTCTTTGTTAATTTGCTGTAATACGAAATCTTAAATTCTTTCGCATGCTCGTATAACTCTTTTAATTTCATGTTTTCTAATGCTGCAATTGACAAATTCATTCAGACACCACACTTTGACATTATTCTCTTTTCACATGGGTAAAGGGAAAATATACGGAAGGCAAATACATAATAATGAAAGGCAATAAGTTCAAGTAGGGTAATATTCACTATTGTAACCCTTTTATCCAGTTTTAATCAATACGTTGTAACACAAATACAAGAAGCGAAGACAAGAAAATTTGTCTCCGCTTTTTATATTGCTTCTGTTTTCTCTTTATTTAATTACTAAATTTGGTTTTTTATTTAAGCTATGGCGTCCGTCAACGAAACGAACTGTTCCGGATTTTGCACGCATAACAAGGGATTCTGTTGTACCAACACTGCCTTTAAATTGAACACCACGTAGTAATTCACCATCTGTTACGCCTGTTGCTGCAAAGATTGCGTCGTCACCTTTCACTAAGTCTTCCATACGAAGGATACGATTTATATCTTCAATACCCATTTTTTTACAACGAGCTAATTCTGCTTCATTTTGAGGAAGAAGCTTCCCGTGAATTTCCCCGCCCAAACATTTTAATGCAACTGCTGCAAGAACGCCTTCAGGTGCACCACCAGAACCGAATAAAATATCAACACCTGTACGATCAAATGCTGTATTAATTGCTCCAGCTACATCGCCATCATTAATCAATTTAATACGAGCGCCAGCTTTGCGAATTTCTTCAATAATCGCTTGGTGACGCGGGCGGTTTAGAACTGTTGCTACAACATCTTCAATATCTTTATTTTTCGCTTTTGCAACAGCGCGTAAGTTATCAATAATAGGTGCGTCAATATCAACTGCACCAACTGCTTCTGGTCCAACTGCAATTTTATCCATGTACATGTCAGGAGCATGTAACAAATTACCGTGATCCGCAATCGCAATAACAGCAAGTGCATTCCAGCCTCCAGCTGCTACGATATTCGTTCCTTCTAACGGATCAACTGCAACATCGACGCGCGGTCCGTATCCTGTACCTAATTTTTCCCCGATGTATAGCATTGGCGCTTCATCCATTTCCCCTTCACCAATTACAACTGTACCTTTCATCGGAATTGTATCGAACACATCGCGCATTGCTGATGTTGCTGCACCGTCTGCTTCATCTTTTTTTCCGCGTCCCATCCAACGCGCTGATGATAATGCTGCAGCCTCTGTTACACGTACTAACTCCATAGATAAACTTCTTTCCACAATAATCCCTCTCCTTTAAGTCTTAATATTTATGCCGTATTTTGTGAACCGGTTCCTTCTATAAAGTGTAGCTTCCGTCAGCAGTAATTCTTCATCCCCCATTAACGGAAGCACCACCACTTCATCTTCATTTTGCAATAATAAGCAAAACTCCATATCAAGAGTACATTGCCAACAATCTTTGCAAATTATGCATTTTTCATTTCTTCAATCTCTTGCCGCGTCATTTGTTCTCGCCAAATGTTCGCACCAAGACCTTTAAGCTTGTCTACTATATTTTCATAACCTCGGTCAATATGTTCAAGCCCTGTCACTTCTGTAATCCCTTCAGCCATTAATCCTGCAATTACAAGTGCAGCACCCGCTCGTAAATCGCTCGCTTTTACCTTTGCTCCTTGCAAAGCAACAGGTCCTGTCACAATAGCAGAACGGCCTTCTACCTTAATTTGTGCATTCATCCGGCGCAATTCATCAATATGTTTAAAACGAGCACCGTAAATCGTATCCGTTACAACTCCCGTTCCATGCGCCTTTGTTAAAAGAGTTGTAAAAGGTTGCTGTAAATCTGTCGGAAATCCTGGATACACAAGTGTTTTTATATCAACAATCTTTAACTTACGATCCCCATTTACCTTAATTTGATCATCGTTCGTCTCAACTTGTACACCAGCTTCTCGTAATTTTGCAGTGATTGACTCTAAATGTTGCGGGATTACATTATCAACTGTTATTTCTCCACCAGACGCCGCTCCTAAAATCATGTACGTACCCGCTTCAATTCGGTCTGGAATAATAGAATGGTGACAACCGTGCAGAGAATTCACACCATCAATACGAATCACATCTGTACCAGCACCTTTAATTCGTGCTCCCATACTTGTTAGTAATGTTGCTACATCAATAATTTCTGGTTCTTTCGCAGCGTTTTCAATCACCGTTCTACCTTTTGCACGCACAGCTGCTAGCATAATGTTAATCGTTGCTCCTACACTAACAACATCTAAATAAATACGAGCTCCTCGTAATTCATCCGCTCTTAAATAGATTGCACCTTGCTCATTTGTCACATGTGCACCTAATGCTTCAAATCCTTTAATGTGCTGATCAATTGGTCTTGGCCCTAAGTGACATCCACCAGGAAGCCCAATTACAGCTTTGTTAAAGCGGCCAAGCATAGCGCCCATCAAGTAATAAGAAGCACGTAATTTTTTTACCTTCCCGTTTGGCAAGGGCATAGCAACCATTTTGGAAGGATCAACCGTCATCTCTTCCTCCTGATTGTACGTTACAACTCCTCCAATTTCCTCTAATAGGTCTCCTAACATCTTCACATCTGAAATATTAGGTACACCACCGATGGTCACTGGAGTATCAGCTAAAATGGTCGCTGGAATTAGAGCAACAGCACTGTTCTTTGCACCGCTCACGCGAATTGATCCGTTTAAAGGTCGTCCACCTTCAATCAGCAACTTTTCCATGTTGAGCTCCCTTCTTATGAATGTATTTATTTTCCTTAAGAATCTCATTTGTTCAGCATACTATCAAGAAAAACAAAAGAGCCAATCATTTTTGACTTTTCCCTTTCCTCAACTTAACAAGCGGTAAGCCCTCACCTTAAAATAGGTAGGCTTTAGGCGAGTAGATGAAGACTAACTGCCCGTCAAGCTATACTCGTCAATTCATCTTAGATACATGATAACGTTTATTAATAGAATCATTCACACCATTTTCCATTTTCACATTTCCTTACAGTTCATGTGAATAAATTGGCAATTCATTTAATCTTAAGACTTGTTCACGCTTTCATTATACAACGAAAGGAAACCGTCTAAAAGACTAGACGGTTTCCAAAACGGAATTTTATTCTTACGCTTTACCGTTAGAACCGAATTCACGAATTTTACCAATAACAGTTGCTTTGATAGCTTCGCGGCCAGGTCCGATAAATTTACGAGGATCGTAAACTTCTTGATCTTTGTTTAATACTTCACGAACAGCTTTTGTAAACTCGATTTGGTTCTCAGTGTTTACGTTGATTTTTGAAGTACCTAAAGAAATAGCTTTTACGATATCAGCAGTTGGGATACCAGTACCACCGTGAAGTACTAAAGGTACACCAGTGAAGTCGCGAACTTGTTCCATTTCTTTAAATCCTAAGTTAGGCTCACCTTTGTAAGGGCCGTGTACAGAACCTAAAGCTGGAGCTAGGCAATCGATACCTGTTGCTTCAACAAGGTGTTTACACTCTTCAGGATTAGCATAGATAACGCCTTCAGCGATTACATCGTCTTCTTGTCCGCCAACTGTACCAAGCTCAGCTTCTACAGATACGTTACGAGCGTGTGCGTATTCTACTACTTTTTTAGTAGTTTCAACGTTTTCTTCGAATGGGTGGTGAGAAGCGTCGATCATTACAGATGTGAAACCTGCATCGATTGCTTCTTTACATTTTTCGAAGCTTGAACCATGGTCAAGGTGAATCGCTACAGGAACAGTGATGTTCATTTCTTCGATTAAAGCTTTAACCATAGCTACAACTGTTTTGAAACCAGTCATATGACGAGCTGCACCCTCAGATACACCTAATATTACAGGAGATTTTTCTTCTTCCGCAGCAGCTAAGATAGCTTGAGTCCACTCTAAGTTGTTCATGTTGAATTGACCAACTGCGTATTTTCCTTCTAGTGCTTTGTTTAGCATTTCTTTCATGGAAACTAAAGGCATGATGAATCCTCCTAAAAAACGTTTTTTGTATCCGATAAGTTCTTATCGCTGGTAGTATGACCAGAATAAGGTAAAATATGTATATCTACATACCGGACTTTTTTCTACACTCAATAGGATAACAACTTGTACTCAAAAACTCAACTGTATTCACCTGCTCATCAGTCCATGTAAACGCTTTTTTTCATATTTTTTATAAAAAATTCATTTTTAAGCCTCTACAGCGATTTCATTTCGTACTGCTTGGCGAATTTCATCAATATCAAACGGCTTAGCAAAGTGCATTAAAGCTCCTAAATCTTTCGCTTCTTGGATCATATCCAACTCCCCATAAGCAGTCATTAAAATAACTTTAATATCTTCGTTAATTTCTTTCACATGTTTTAAAATCTCTATACCATCCATACCTGGAATTTTCATATCTAGAATAACTAAATCTGGATTATCCTTTTTCACGATATCTAAAGCTTGAAATCCATTTGCTGCTTGGAACGTTTGATAACCTTCTTTTTGGAACACTTCATGCAATAACACACGAATGCCGTATTGATCATCAACGATTAAAATTTTCCCTTCCATAGTCCCCAACCTTTCTGTGTAAATACAAGATTAAAAGCTTCTTATATCTTATTCGATTTATTTTCGCTATTCTTTACCAAATTCCTTCCCATTTCTTTCTTATTTTACCGCCTACTATTTTGTTATGCCACCTCTATTACTTCGCCTTTCTAAAAAAATAAGCTATAATGAAAGCCGCCTTAACACAATCGAAAGGAGCAATACAATGTTAAAAATTTTTTCTACTCAGCTAAGCGGCTATTTCACAAAGATTTCTCAAAAAGAAGAGATGAATATAGAAGATAGTGCCCGTCTACTTGCGCAAGCGTTAGTTGGTGATGGCATCGTTTATTTACACGGTACAAACGAAATGGACGGCGTTGTTTCGGAAGCATTACACGGCGCAGAGCCGCTAAAACATGCAAAGCGCTTAATCGAAAATGGTACAAAAGCAGAAGTGACATCCGCAGACCGCGTACTTCTTATCAGTCGTTTTTCAACAGATGAAAATATTATTTCATTAGCGAAGCAGCTACAAGAAGAAGGACACTCCATTGTTGGTATTTCAGCCATCCAAAATGGCGAAGTCTCACTAGAACAATTCACAGATGTACATATTGATACAAAATTGCTAAAAGGTTTAATCCCGGATGATGAAGGCAACCGTTATGGGTTCCCAAGTTTAATCTTATCTCTATTTGCTTATCACGGATTAAAATTTACAATTGATGAAATGATAAACGAATATGAGTAAAAGAAAAAGGCGTCCAAATTTGGACGCCTTTTTTATTACTTGCTTTCTTTATTCGTAATAGAAGCTTTTACGAAATCATGGAACAATGGTTGTGGACGGTTTGGACGAGATACAAGTTCTGGGTGGAACTGTGCTGCCACGAACCAAGGGTGATCTTGTAATTCAATGATCTCTACTAAACGACCATCTGGGCTTGTACCAGAGAAGATAAATCCAGCGCCTTCCATGTCTTTACGGAATTCGTTGTTGAACTCATAACGATGACGATGACGCTCGTATACAACTGGTTCATTATACGCATTGTAAGCATTTGTTTCTGGAGTAAGCTTACATGGGTATAGACCAAGACGAAGTGTGCCACCTAAGTCTTCTACATCTTTTTGTTCTGGTAATAAGTCAATAATTGCATAAGGCGTGTCAGGATTAATTTCAGAAGAGTTAGCCCCTTCTAATCCTAATACGTTACGTGCAAATTCGATTGATGCAAGTTGCATTCCTAAGCAAATTCCTAAGAATGGAACTTTATTTTCACGTGCATATTGAATTGCAGCGACTTTTCCTTCTACACCGCGATCGCCGAAGCCACCTGGTACAAGGATACCGTCTGTGTCGCCAACTAATTCTTTTACGTTTTCTGCTGTTACGTGCTCAGCATTTACCCATTTCACTTCTACATCTGTATCAAATGAATATCCTGCATGGCGAAGTGCTTCTACAACAGAAATGTATGCATCTTGAAGTTCTACATATTTACCAACAAGAGCGATTTTTGTTTTCTTAGATAGGTTACGTACTTTTTCAACTAATGCAGTCCACTCTGTCATATCTGCAGCTGGATTGTCTAGTTTTAAGTGATCGCAAACGATTTGGTCCATATTTTGCTCTTGAAGCGATAATGGAACTGCATATAACGTATCTGCATCACGCGCTTCGATAACTGCTTTTGTATCGATGTCACAGAATAAAGCAAGTTTGTCTTTCATATCTTGAGAAACAGGCAATTCTGTACGAACAACGATAATATTTGGCTGAATACCTAAGCTACGAAGTTCTTTAACGCTATGTTGCGTTGGTTTTGTTTTCATTTCACCCGCTGCTTTTAAGTACGGGATTAATGTACAGTGAATATACATTACGTTGTCACGACCAATATCGCTCTTAATTTGGCGAATTGCTTCTAGGAATGGTAGAGACTCGATGTCACCAACAGTTCCCCCGATTTCTGTAATAACAACGTCCGCATTTGTTTCGCGGCCTGAACGATATACACGCTCTTTAATTTCATTTGTTATGTGAGGAATAACTTGAACTGTTCCTCCTAAATATTCACCACGACGCTCTTTTTGAAGAACAGAAGAGTAAATTTTACCTGTTGTTACGTTGCTGTATTTGTTTAAGTTAATGTCAATGAAACGCTCATAGTGACCAAGGTCTAAGTCTGTTTCTGCGCCATCATCTGTTACGAATACCTCACCGTGTTGGTATGGGCTCATTGTCCCTGGGTCTACGTTAATGTATGGGTCAAACTTTTGGATTGTTACGTTTAAACCACGATTTTTTAAAAGTCTTCCAAGAGATGCTGCTGTAATCCCTTTCCCTAAAGAAGATACTACACCGCCTGTTACGAAAATATACTTAGTCATAAAAGTACTCCCTTCTACTTTGTTGTTATATAATCACCGTTGCAAAGCGCAACGTATGTAGATAACACCTTATCTATCTTATTGTTAGACTCTTTTTATTTTCTAACCAAAAAACAAAAAAGAAAATTGCTCCCCTCATCACGAAAAGTAATAAGTAGGGAGCAATTTTCTTTTATATTTACACTTTAAAAGTATTATCGTCCTGTTTTAAAGAGCCCAAAAATGATTCTACATGGACGATAATAAAAAGTCAAGAACTACACTTCTTCCTCTTCTTCTTCCGTTTCATCATACTCAAGTTCTTCGTCAGCGAATTCTTCCTCTTCATCATCTTCATCTAAATCATCAAGATCATCGTCTTCGTCAAGAACCTTGTCCAAATCTTCTACATCATCTTCTTCGTCATCACCGTCGAAGTCGTCTTCGTCTTCTTCAATGTAGTCATCAAAATCTTCTTCCTCTTCAACCTTACGTTTTTTCTTAGGCTTTGGCTGAGGTAAGATTTCTTCATCAATTTGCTCGTATGGGTACCAACTGCGTATCCCCCAACGGTTTTCTCCTAAATTGATGAAACGTCCATCGATATTTAAATCTGTATAGAATTGTGCGATCTTCGCAGCAACTTGTTCTTGAGATAGTCCCAGCACTTGAGCGATTTCCTGAACTAAATCATGGAATGACGTTGCCTGTCTTTTATCCTCTAAAACACTATGTACAACTTCAATCATGGATAATTCTTTTAGCTCTTCTGGTGAATATTTCTTAAAATCCACTTATGCGGCACTTCCTTTCTTAAAATATAATCCTATATATAACGGCCTGTTTAAAAAAATCCATACTATTCATTATAAACAAAACTCCAACAAATATGCTACAAAAAAAACGGGAAACTTTCACAAGCAATCGATAAAAGTGATTACAGACCAGTATTTACAAGATTAACCTGTAGGGACTATATAAAGTGAAACTTTAATCAGTGGGGATTTCCTCTCATTTTCTCCTTCTGGTCTCACTCGGCATGGAGCTAAAAAAGACACTGGCCGCTTCTATGCACGGCTAGATGCTCTCTCCCGCCTAAAAGAGGGGGATATCGTTTTATTTCGGAAGCATATGCGCGCCATGTAATACATACCTAATCTGCATTTCTGTATATTCCTCTAATGTATAAAGTTTTTGCAGGGCCCAGCGTCTAAATCCCCACATTTGTCCTTGAATGAAAATATTATGAGCCAGCAGTTGAATTTCCTTTTTCGTTAATGTAAATGTGCCATTTTTCGTACACTGTTCTAAAATATTTTCAAACATTCCCACCATTTGAAACTCTTTTTCTAGTACATATGGAAGAGACTCTTTCGGTAAAAAACGAACTTCTTGATACATAATTAATACTTCTTCTTGCAACTCATCCATTACTTTAAAATAATTCGTAATGGCTACCCTTAAACTTTCAACGCTTCCTTTTTCCGTGCAGACCACTTCTTCTAATCGTTCTTTTACATGTTCATAAATACTATCACATACTAAATACAACACATCATCTTTCGTACGGATATATTCGTAAAGTGTCCCAATACTAAACCCGGCCGCTTTTGCAATTTCCCTCGTTGTTGTACGAGGAAATCCCTTTTGCTTAAAGAGCTGCACCGCTCCTTTAATCATCTGCTCGCGCCTTAGTGCAACCAATTTCTCATCCTTTACAGACGCATGCACATTGTGCTTAACCATCCTCTTCACCTCTCTCTACCATTTGGAAGGAAAAAGCGTAGGAAAATACCTACGCTTTTTCTCTTATTTCGTTAACATGCGAGAAATTACAAGCCTTTGAATCTCTTGTGTTCCCTCATAAATTTGCGTAATCTTTGCATCACGCATGAACCGTTCTACCGGGTAATCTTTCGTATAACCGTAACCACCAAATACTTGTACTGCTTCCGTCGTTACTTTCATCGCTGTATCCCCAGCAAACACCTTCGACATCGCTGATTCTTTTCCGTACGGAAGTCCTTCTGATTCTAGCCAAGCAGCTTGGTATGTTAATAGGCGTGCTGCCTCTACACTTGTCGCCATATCTGCTAATTTAAAACCAATTCCTTGCTGCGCAGCAATTGGCTTTCCAAACTGATGCCGTTCTCTTGCATACTCCACAGAAGCATCTAAAGCTCCTTGCGCAATACCAACAGCTTGCGCCGCAATACCGTTACGACCACCGTCTAGCGTCTGCATTGCAATTTTGAACCCTTGTCCTTCTTCGCCAAGTAAATTTTCAGCAGGAATACGGCAGTCTTCAAACATGATTTCTGTTGTTGGTGAAGAGCGGATCCCAAGCTTGCTCTCTTTCTTACCAACTGAAAATCCTAGCGCATCGCTTTCTACAATGAATGCACTTGTGCCGCGCTGCTTTGATTCTGGATCAGTCAATGCAAAGACAACATAAATATCAGCAATGCCGCCATTTGTAATAAAAATCTTAGAACCATTTAAAATGTAGTGATCGCCATCTCGCTTCGCTGTCGTTCTCATTCCGCCTGCATCTGAACCAGAACCTGGCTCTGTTAAACCGTATGCACCAATTTTCTTCCCTTCCGCCATCGGGCGTAAAAACTTTTGTTTTTGTTCCTCTGTTCCAAATTTAAAAATGGGCCAACCAGCAAGCGAAGTATGAGCAGATAACGTGACACCTGTCGAAGCGCAAACACGGGATAACTCTTCTACAGCAATCACATACGCTAAGTAATCGCTTCCAATCCCGCCGTATTCTTCAGGCCATGGAATTCCTGTTAAACCAAGGTCCGCCATTTGGTCAAATAAAGCGCGGTCAAATCGTTCTTCTTCATCTCGCTCCGCTGCTGTCGGCGCCACTTCATTTCTCGCAAAATCTCGAACCATTTTTCGTATCATTTCATGCTCTTCTGATAATTTAAAATCCATGTTCCTTCCCCTCACTCTCTCTTCTCTTTATAATGCTCGGCTAATAACAAGCCGCTGTATTTCACTCGTTCCTTCATAAATCTCACAAATTTTTGCATCACGGAAAAATCGCTCAACTGGATAATCTTTCGTATAGCCGTAACCGCCAAATACTTGTACCGCTTCAATTGCGACATCCACCGCTGTTTTCGAAGCAAACAGCTTTGCGATAGATGCTTCCTTCCCGCAAGGAAGTCCCTGTGCCCTAAGCGATGCCGCTCTATATACAAGTAACCTCGCAGCTTCTACGCTCGTAGCCATATCCGCCAGTTTAAAGCCCAGTCCTTGCTGCGCGGCAATTGGCTTTCCAAATTGCTGACGCTCCTTCGCATAATCCACTGCACATGCTAGCGCTGCCTCGGCGATGCCAAGTGCCTGTGCTCCAATACCAATGCGACCAACATCTAAATTCGCCATCGCTACTTTAAAACCTTGTCCTTCTTCACCAAGCAGGTTTTCTACTGGTACTTTCATATCTTCAAATGTTAATTGCACTGTACGAGAACCAAGCAGTCCCATCTTATGTTCGTCTTTTCCAACGATTAAGCCTTGTGTATCTTTCTCTACAATAAACGCAGAAATTCCGCTCTTCCCTGCATCTGGATTCGTAGAAGCAAACACGATATATGTATCTGCCTCGCCACCGTTTGTAATAAATACTTTCGAACCGTTAATGACATAGTAATCACCTTGCTTTACGGCTCTTGATTTTAAGCTACCTGCATCTGATCCCGCATTTGGCTCAGTTAAAGCAAATGCACCTAAATATTCACCCGTCGCTAGTTTAGAAACATATTTTTGCTTTTGTTCTTCTGTTCCAAAATATAAAATTGGGTTTGTTCCAACCGATGTGTGTACCGCCAAAATAACACCAATTGTCGCGCTCACCTTTGATAATTCCTCAATAGCTAAAATGTAAGAAATGAAATCCATTTCCGCACCGCCATATTTCGCTGGTGCTGGAATCCCCATAAGTCCAAGTTCACCCATTTTCTTCAAAATCTCTCTAGGAAACACCCCTTGTTCCATCTCTGGAACAAAGGGAGCGATTTCCTTTTGTGCAAAATCTCGAACCATTTTCCTCATCATCTGCTGCTCTTCTGTAAAACGAAAATTCATATGCCCCGCCCCCATTTGCGATATATCTTTTTTCAACCACCTGGTAAGACCACTACTTTGTACAAAAGAGGGAGACCTACCCTTGCTTTCTATTCGTATACGTAGAAACCACGACCTGTTTTTCGACCTAACCAACCAGCATTTACATATTTACGTAATAACGGACATGGGCGATACTTACTATCTCCTAGTCCTTCATGCAGAACCTCCATAATGTACAAACACGTATCTAGACCAATAAAATCTGCTAATGTTAACGGCCCCATTGGATGATTCATACCGAGCTTCATCACTTCATCAATTGCTTCTTTTGTTGCGACGCCTTCATATAGCGTATAAATCGCTTCATTAATCATCGGTAATAAAATACGGTTGGAAACAAATCCAGGGAAATCATTTACTTCAACTGGTACTTTTCCGATTTTCTTTGTAATGTCTTCGATTGTTTCGTATACTGCATCATCTGTTGCAAGACCCCGAATGATTTCAACAAGCTTCATAACCGGAACTGGATTCATAAAGTGCATCCCAATTACTTTCTCTGGTCTTTTCGTTACCGCTGCAATTTCTGTAATTGGTAAAGACGATGTATTTGTCGCCAAAATCGCATGTTCTGGTGCAATTTCATCTAAATTCGCGAAAATTTTCTTTTTAATATCCATTTTCTCAACGGCTGCCTCAATAACAAGATCTGCTTCTTTTACACAATTTAATTCAAGCGTCGCTGTAAGACGATTTAAAGTTGCTTCCTTTGACTCTTCATCCATGCGTCCTTTTTCTACTTGGCGTGCTAAGTTTTTTGTAATAATGGATAATCCCCGATCTAATTGCTCTTGTTTCAAATCCTGCATATATACGTCATATCCTGCCATCGCACATACTTGTGCAATACCTGAACCCATTTGCCCCGCACCGATTACAACAATTTTTTGCACACTCATTTTTTCTCCCCCTTTTTATTAATGAACTTCAATCATAATCGCGTCGCCTTGACCACCGCCGCTGCAAATCGATGCAATTCCAACGCCGCCGCCGCGCTGCTTCAGTGCATGAATAAGCGTTACAATAATCCGTGCTCCGCTTGCTCCAATTGGATGTCCCATCGCAACCGCGCCACCGTTTACGTTAATTTTTTCCGGATCAATTCCTGCAATATTTGCACTCGCAATTGCAACTGCTGCAAAGGCTTCGTTAATCTCAAATAAGTCAATCTCATCCACTGTCTTACCTGTTTTCTTCAAAAGCTCATTAATCGCATACCCTGGTGTTCTTGGGAAATCTTTCGCTTCTACCGCAATTGCTGTATGTGCTAAAATTGTCGCTAACGGTTTTCTTCCTTCTTGCTGCGCTCTGTCCTCGCTCATTAATACAAGCGCCGCGCCGCCATCATTTAACCCTGGTGCATTTCCAGCCGTTACTGCCGCTGTTTTATCAAATACAGACTTTAGCTTTGCTAGCTTTTCAACTGTTGTATCTTCGCGCGGCGCTTCATCTTTTGTAACAACAATCGGCTCACCTTTTCGCTGCGGTACAGATACTGGTACGATTTCCTCTTCAAATCGACCTTCCTTCTGCGCAGAAACTGCACGCTGATGACTGCGATATGCCCATTCATCTTGCACTTCGCGAGAGATTCCGTCCTCCTTCGCGACTTCTCCGCCATACACACCCATATGTACGCCAGAAAATGAACACGTTAAGCCATCTACTACATTTAGATCGGCAACTTGATTATGTCCCATCCGGTATCCCCATCGTGCACCTTGTAAAATATAAGGACTATTGCTCATCGATTCCATTCCGCCTGCTACAATAAGCGTTTGATCTCCAGTACGAATAATTTGATCAGCCATTGTTACAGCACGAAGACCAGATGCACAAACTTTATTCACTGTTTCTGTACGAGTTTCCCAAGGAAGTCCAGCTTCTCTCGCCGCTTGGCGCGAAGGAATTTGCCCCTGTCCTCCTTGAATCACCGCTCCGAATATAACTTCTTCAACATCATTTGCAGCAACATCCGCTCGCTCAAGCGCAGCTTTAATCGCAATTCCTCCAAGTTCCGTTGCTTTTACATCCTTTAAAGATCCCCCAAACTTTCCAACCGGTGTTCTTGCAGCACTTAAAATAACTGTTCTTACCACGTTTATTTCCCCCATTTCTTTTTTCGGCGCTGAGCGCCCGCTCGATACTCCTACGCTGAGAAGAGGTGCAAATCTTGCACCTCTTTCTAAAGTTGTATGGATTCTTACGTATTACATAACTTCTTTTTTAGACCCAATTACAGAGCGTTCTAAAATCTCTGTTACATCAAGTGTCTGAACTTGCTCTTCTACTTCTTTTGCTTTCGTACCGTCACTAATCATCGTTAGGCAGTACGGGCATCCCGTACCAATGATTGACGGTTTCACAGCAAGTGCTTGTTCTGTACGTGCAACGTTAATGCGCGAACCTGTTGTTTCTTCCATCCACATAAGTCCGCCGCCTGCGCCGCAGCACATGCCTGTTTCACGATTACGCTCCATTTCAACAACTTTCACACCTGGAATTGCTTTTAAAATACTGCGCGGTGCTTCATATACTTCGTTGTATCTTCCTAAATAACAGGAGTCATGATACGTAATCGTCTCTTCAATACGGTGAACCGGCTCTAATCGTCCTTCTTTCACCCACTGTGCTAATAATTCTGTATGGTGATAGACTTCTGCTTGTAGGCCAAAGTCTGGATACTCATTTTTAAATGTGTTATAGGCATGCGGATCAATCGTAACGATTTTCTTCACGCCTGCTTTTTCAAATTCTTCAATGTTCTTTGTGGCCATCTCTTGGAATACAAATTCGTTTCCAAGGCGTCGTGGCGTATCTCCCGAGTTCTTTTCTTTATTACCAAGAATCGCAAAGGAAATGCCCGCTTTATTCATCAGCTTCGCAAATGATATCGCAATTTTCTGACTGCGGTTATCATAAGATCCCATGGAGCCTACCCAGAATAAATATTCGAACTCTTCGCCAGCCTTTGTTTTCTCTTTCACAGTTGGAACGGTTACTTCATCATCGCCTTGGCGCCACGTTTCACGCTCTTTACGGTTCAGCCCCCACGGATTCCCTTGGCGCTCAATATTTGTCATCGCACGCTGCGCTTCTGGATCCATTTTTCCTTCTGTTAAAACGAGATAACGGCGTAAATCAATAACTTTGTCAACGTGTTCATTCATAACTGGGCATTGATCTTCACAATTACGGCACGTTGTGCATGCCCAAATCTCTTCTTCTGTAATGACGTCTCCGATTAAACTTGGATCATAAGCAAGTGCTGTAGCAGCCGATTCTTGTTGCCCTTGCCCCGCTGCCATCATCGCTAACTGATTTCCTTGTGTATTGTTAAACGCAGCCGCCGGAACCCATGGAGCCCGTGATGTTACCGCTGCCCCCTTATCCGTTAAGTGATCGCGAAGTTTTAAAATTAAATCCATTGGTGACAACATTTTGCCCGTTCCTGTTGCCGGGCACATATTTGTACAGCGCCCGCACTCTACACAAGCGTATAAATCAATAAGCTGCGTCTGTTTGAAATCCTCAATTTTCCCAACGCCGAATGTTTCTTGTGTCTCATCTTCAAAATCAATTTTTTCAAGTTTCCCTGGATTAGAAAGGCGAGTAAAGAATACATTAACAGGTCCGGCAATTAAATGTGCGTGTTTTGATTGTGGTACATAAACTAAAAACGTTAACAAAATAAGTAGATGCATCCACCAAGAGAAATAGAACACAGAAATGGCTGCGGTTTCATTTATTCCTGAGAAAACGTAAGCGATTCCAGAAGCGATTGGTTCGCTCCACGAAAGCTCTTCGCCGTGCCATATAATGCCCATTCCGTTACCAAGTAGTACAGAAAGCATTAAGCCTCCGATAAAAATAAGAACAAGGCCTGATTTAAAATTACGTTTTAAACGAACAAGTTTTTCAACGTATCTTCTATGAAAAGCCCAAAAAACTGCGATTAAAATCATAAGTGTGATAATTTCCTGGAAGTATGTAAATGCAGGGTATAGTGGTCCAAGTGGAAGATGTGATCCTGGTGCTAATCCTTTCCAAACGAAGTCAATTGCTCCAAATTGGACAAGAATAAATCCGTAAAAAAACATAACGTGCATGATACCGCTTTTTTTATCTTTCAGCAATTTTTTTTGACCGAAAACGTTAACCTTAAGAATATCCCACCTCTCTTTAAAGCGGCGATCAAATTCTACTTTTTTTCCTAATTGTATGTAGGCCATCCTTGTTCGTATCAAATATACAAACAAATATCCAGCATAAGCAATAACAGCAATGGCAGCCAGCCAATTAATGATCAGTAAACTATTCATTTTTATGATACCCCTCTCTTTGTAAGCCCTCTTTCTTTTAGAATCTTCGAAAATAAATAATTTTCTGAATTATATCCCCTATCCCCATTATATAATGAGTGAGCATTCAGTCAACAGTTTTTTGTTATACAACACAACATTTTTTCATAAAGCTGTTTATTTAGGTGAAACTATAAGAATGAATTCTCAGGAGGTAATTTGATAATGGTCTTTTTATCTCTCTTACTAATATGCTTAGTCATATGGGTCTCACTCGACTTTTTACTTGGAAGAAAACATCATTTAAAAAAAATAAAGTCCCGCCCTTTTCCCTTACGACGTAGCAATTTTAAATTGTATACATGGGGAACAAATTTATACAATGATTTATTTCTGGATATAAAGGGGGCAAAGCATCATATACATATTTTATTTTTCATTGTCAAAAATGATGAAATTAGTCAAACCTTTTTACAGCTTCTCACTGAAAAAGCCAAACAAGGTATAGAAGTACGTCTCCTTCTCGATCGTATAGGAAGCCATCATTTATCAGATGAAGCCATTCGCTCACTCAGGCAACATGGTGTATCTTTTTCATATTGTCATAAAATCAAGATCCCTTTTCTCTTTTTTTCTGCAAACCAAAGAAATCATAGAAAAATTACGATTATCGATGGGAAAATTGGTTATATTGGAGGTTTCAACATTGGAGAAGAATATTTAGGGCATGATCCTGAATTGGGCCTTTGGCGTGATTATCATTTACGCCTGACTGGCGAAGGCGTACAAGATTTACAAAAACAATTTTTGCACGATTGGCGCGATGATACAAATGAAGATTTATTAGAAGAAGCATCATTTTTTCCTAAACAGATGCCAGGTCCTATGCTACACCGCTTTATCCCAACAGACGGTGCCTATTTACAGGAAACATTTGTATCACTTATTGAAAGTGCAAAAGAGGAATTATATATTGGGACACCCTATTTCATTCCGGGAAAAATAGTAATGAATGCATTATTACAAGCAAAAAAACGAGGTGTTCGCATTACGATTCTCGTTCCTAAAAAAGCAGATCACCCACTCGTTCGCGAAGCTAAATTACCATACTGCCGGAAATTGATGAGGGCAGGGTGTCATATTTATGAATTTCAACAAGGATTTTTTCACGCGAAAATTATTATGGTAGATAATCATATTTGTGATATCGGAACAGCTAATTTTGATATGAGAAGTATATACATCAATCATGAAATAAATTGTCTCCTATATGATCGGGCTTTTATACAAGAAATTAAGGTGCACATTAGCAAAGATATAGAGGGATCTACATTGCTTACATGGAAAGAGGTTTCCTCCCTCTCCCTTGTTGATAAAAGTAAAGAATGGATTGGGACGTTACTAGCATTTTTCTTATGAAATGAAACTTTTATAATTAAATAATAAATAACGGGGGTAGGGCAGATGATTATGCGCTTTGGGTATGTCTCACATGCAGTCGCTTTGTGGGACTGTTCCCCTGCTAAGACAATGACATTTACAACGTGGAAAAAGCTTGGTAAACAGGAACGAGAAGAAAAATTATATAATATTACAACGCAAAACCTTATGCATACATTACGTATCCTGCATTACAATATCGCACATGAAATTCCATTATATCGATTATCATCTTCTATCGTCCCACTCGCAACCCATCCTGAAGTTGATTTTAATTATATCTATATATTTACACCCTTTTGGCGTAAGATGGAGGAATTAATTCGAGAGCATAACTTACGAGTCAGCTTTCATCCAAATCAGTTCACATTATTTACAAGTGAAAAACCTCATATTACAGATAATGCGGTTTTAGATATGACATATCACTATAACGTATTAGATGCAATGGGATTAGCAGACTCTTCCTACATTAATATCCATATTGGAGGTGCATACGGTAACAAAGAGAAAACTTTACTACGCTTTCATGAAAACTTAAAAAAGCTCCCTTTCCATATCAAGCAGCAAATGACACTTGAAAATGATGATAAAACATATACAGCTTCTGAAACATTAGCCGTTTGTAAGCAAGAAAGAATCCCTTTTGTATTTGATTATCATCATCACATGGCAAATCTTTGTGATGAACCGTTAGAGGAACTACTACCAGCTATTTTCGAAACGTGGAATCATACACATACAGTTCCTAAAGTCCATATTTCTTCATCAAGGTCAGAAAAGGAATTTAGAGCTCACGCTGACTATATTGATGCTGCATTTATAAAACCTTTTTTACACGTTGCCAAGGCAGTGAATCAAGATTTCGATATCATGATTGAAAGTAAACAAAAAGATTTAGCACTTTTTCAATTAATAGATGAACTCGCTTCTATAAGAGGAGTGAGACGAATAAGCGGTGCAGCGTTACAATGGTAATTGTAACGTTTTTTCATGATGCCATTCTCTTCGGGGTGATATTATTAAAATATAGTATTTTGCTAAGGGCGTTGAAACGCATGAACAATGGTCATTTTTATATAAGCAAAATTGTGACCATATTCACGTTTTTTAGTTAGCAAGCTTATTAATTTATTACAGAAGCGGCTCCTTAACACAAACATTTACTTAATAAAAAATAAAGAACCCATACCCTGGGTTCTTTATTTTCATCTTAGTATTCAAATGGCAAATCACAAGCTAACTGTACTTCTTGATCATTATGAGTTATTGTATGACTTTCCTCTACTAATTTATCTCCAAAAGAAATACCCCATACCATCGCTAACGTCAACATACTACCGATAAGTAGCTTTTTCATATTCCATCACCTGCATGTTTTTCTTTCAATATATCATGAAAATTTATCCATTCTATATGCAATTATGCATATCCATTAATATCCATACCTTAATTCTATCTACTTTTATAAAACACTCGTTTTTATCCCTATTAATAAGCCTCTTACCAAGAAAAGCATTACTTTAATTTTTTTAAAAGTGTATCTTTATACTCATGCAGTTCTAATAAATCAAAGAAGAACAGCGCTTTTTCATAAGCTTCCTGAATGTCTTCCTTTGCATTTCCTAACCTTTCAAGACATTCACCTTTTTGATATTGCAATTGTCCAATAAATGACATGTTATTAATACGGCAAGAGATTTTAATTGCCTTTATAACCTGGTGAAGCGCCTCTTCATACCGCTCATCTAAATACAGTGCTTTTGAATGGTTATATCTAACCTTCACAGCAAATTCTTCATTGCTATGTAGAGATTCCAATTGTTTTAAAATACCTTCAAACAACTCAATACTTTTTTTGAAATATCCATTTTCTGCATAAATGTTTGCTATAGCATTTTCCATATATAAATTTTGAAATACATCAATTCCTGCTAATTCTTGATTGAGTAATTTTTTTAGTTCTAAAATACAATATTCATAACTTATCTTTTTTAACATATATGCTGCTAAATAATACTGCCATTGAAGAAATTGTTGAAATTCTGGATGATACTCATCTTTTTTGAGCTCCTCCCAGGTTTTATTATAAATTTCTTTATACTTCTTTTGTTTGCAAAGTACTATAATATGATCTTTAAACTGTTTCTTTCTTTCAATATCAGAATAAATGAGCACTTCATAAAAATGAATGATGGGAACTCTCAGCTTTGCTGCAATTCCTTGGAGTATATCCATACTTGGATATACTGAACCTGCTTCAATTCTGCTCACTTCTGATTGATGACATATATTATCAGATAACTGTTTTTGTGTTAAACCTCTTAACATTCTAATTTTCTTTATTTCCGCTCCCAGCTTTGCTGCGTGCATAATTGTTCACCATCCCATTACAGAAATCTAACTTCCGAAGTTGTCATACCACTACAATACTGGTTTTCGACAATTTTTGAAATGAAACATTGCATAATATGTATCATTTAGCAAACTTTTCTTGTAAATCATCTTATACAAATACAATACTCGTAGTGTTAGAGATGAATGATAGAAAAGTTGCTAGTGTATTCCTTGTTTTTGGTCTACTCTATCCTTTATCAATGGAAGCAATTCTCGTGCCCCAGAAATTGATAAAAGTGAAGCGAACGTTGAAGTTGCTCAACCTAGTTTCATAATTAGTACATAAACTGAACCACAAAACGTCACAGTGGGGAATATTGCTAAAAACACTTAAAAGTTGAAGTACAAGAGGTTCACGCGTAACAAAAACAAGTTACCACTGAAAAAATGTTGATTTTCAACCTACAAACAAAAAGGCAAAAGAAAATCAAGCCGAAGTACGTCTTTCCCAAACATATAAAAATAACAAAATATATGACCAAGACATCATTGCTCAAGTAGATAAACATGGGGTAATTAAGACAATTAGTGGTAAAGTTGTCCAAAATCTAGAACAGCAACCTAATCTTACTATAACAAATTTTTTGTCGAAAAATGAAGTAAAATCTATATTATGTCCTAGACTTTACATTTTAGTGATAGAGGTTCAAAAAAAAGAATAAAAAGATGTTTACCACTATAACCGGTAAACATCTTTTTTCATATCCAGCCCTTTTCTTCCGCAATCGCAATTGCTTCAATTCGGTTTTTCGCATTTAATTTTGTTAACACATCTGAAATATAATTCCGTACAGTACCAGATGAAAGATACAGTGTCTTGGCAATTTCATTTGCTGTTTTTCCTTCTTTCGCTAACAAAAGTACTTCTTTCTCACGATCTGATAACGGATTTTGCTCTTGCCATAGTCCAAACATTAATTCAGGGGAAATCTCTCGTTTCCCTTGCATCACATTGCGAATCGCTGCCGCTAAATCTTCACTTGGGCTATCCTTTAATAAATATCCATGAACTCCTGCTTTCATTGCTCTTTCAAAATAACCTGGACGTGCGAATGTTGTTAAAATCATTACTTTGCATAGTAATTTTTTCTTTTGCAATTCCTCTGCAACATCTAAACCACTTTGAATCGGCATTTCAATATCCATAATACTTATATCTGGCTGCAACTTTTCAATTAATTTTAAAGCTTCTTCACCATTCTCCGCCTGCCCTACCACTTCAATGTCGTCTTCTAAATCAAGCAGAGCTCCGAGCGCTCCCCTAAGCATTCGTTGATCCTCAGCAATGATGATTCTAATCATGCTCTCACCTCATCTTTTCCTGTTCTAATTACAATTGGAACCTTCACCGTTAACATCGTCCCAGGATGCGTTTCATCTAGTTCAAGTGCTCCATCAATAAGTGCAAGCCGTTCTTTCATACCTAAAATGCCATTCCCATCATGACTTTGTGCTTGTAATCCCACTCCATTATCTTTCACCTGCAAAATCAGTTCTCCTTGCGTTTCAAATAAGGAAACCATACTTTCCGTCGCCTTACTATGCTTTACAACATTCGTTACTGCTTCTCGTAAACACATCCCTAAAATATTTTGCTCAAGTGGTGATAATGCACCAGAACTTGCTTTCTGCTTTACCTCTAGTGAAATATTAGCAGCTTGCAGGATAGCCTTTATTTGCTCAAGCTCTTCTTCCACAGTAATCATCCGCATATCGGAAATCAATTCACGCAATTGCTTTAAGGCTGTGCGCGATGTTTGCGTAATCTCCTTCGCTTCTATACTTGCACGCTCTGGATTTTTTACAATCAGCTTCTCAACAAGCTGGCTTTTTAAAGTAATGAGGGATAACGTATGTCCTAAAGTATCGTGAAGGTCTCTGGCGATTCGCTGACGTTCTTCACGTTTTACTAGATCTTTAATTTGTTCGTTTGCTTCACTTAACTGGTTCCTTAACACCTTTTTTTGATTAAAACTACGCATAGCAAAAGGCATCAGAAGCATCATAATAAACATTGGTACAGCACCTAAAAAAGATGTCAACGAAAAATCATTTCTGTATACAAATATGAATGTGATAACGGTTAGTACTAATAAAGAAAATAGTATTCGGAATGATTTCTTTGTAGGTGCAAATGCTATTGCATTTGCAGTAAAAAAGCCTAAATAAATAAGATATGGATTATAAAAAAAACCTAACACAAATGCGATGATCATTTGTATACATGCCCACATCATAAATGTCTTTTGCACAAAATAAAGTTGTCGGTATGCCAAAACAAAGATTACTAGCATACCGCTTCCTAACAATAGTTTCCAACCAGTTTCTTGTAGTAATGTGTAGATTGGAAACGCTAAATATACAAGCCATATATACGGGAAGAATCCCATATGTTTCGGAAAAATCTCAAACTTCTTCTCTATCATTTATACCGCTTCCTGTCTTTTTCTTATATATATTGATATTACAACAAATATAAGGAAATAACCTCCTAAAATCGCGATATTCTCCCAGCCTATAGATTTCCCCGCTACAATATCCCATGCCCCGCTTCCGAAGTGATATGTTGGTGTCCACTCTCCAATTGTTCTTAGCACTTTCGGAAACACTTCAATCGGCATCCATAAACCGCCTAGTACTGCTAAACTCATATTTAAAATGTTTGCGAGACCAGAAGCTGCATCTGCTTTCTTAATTGAACCTACAATCGTTCCAAGTGCTAAAAACGGCGTCACACCTATTAATAGCCATAATCCAGCACCAATCCATTGCCCGATCGTTAATTCCACGTTATTGATTAGCATACCTGCAATAAAGATCACAAGTATTGAAAAAGCATTTACCACTGTTTGAGAAATAATTTTAGCTGTTAAATATGCTCCCTCTGGAAGTGGTGTAATTTTTAAAAGATGTGTCCATCCCTGCCCTTTTTCTTGAGAAAGTCTCACACCAAAGCTAAAAAGTGCTGTTCCTACAATACTGAAAGTAGCCATCGAAATTAAATAGTGCGCTTTCCAAGCATCTCCGTTCTGCGGTACTTGAATGACATTTGTAAAAATGTAATAAAACAGAACTGGCATTAATAATGAGAAAAAGATAAATAATTTATTGCGAAACGTACGTAAGATTTCTATTTTACATTGCATCCATAAGGCTTTCATACAATTCCCTCCTTCTGATTTGCGACAAACTGTTCAAACGCTTCATCAAGACTTCCTCGTTCAACTGAGATATCTGTAACAGGTAAATTCTCTTTATAAATTGCTTGCAACGTAGCATCCGTATCATCTGTTGTGAGAATAACACGCGGTTCATGAAACTGTACTGCTGTAACATGCGGTAACCCCTTCAGCAAGTCTGTTGGAATTTTTTCTTTTGTGTAAAATGAAATGGTTTTTCGAGAAATCGTTGCTTTCATTTCCTCTGGAGTTCCATCAGCAATGATTTCTCCGTTTGCAAATAGTAAAATTCGATCTGCTAACGCATCTGCTTCTTCTAAATAATGCGTTGTCAAAATAATCGTTTTCCCTTCACTCGCTAGCTTTCGAATCGTTTCCCAGAAAGCCTTTCTAGATGTAATGTCCATTCCTACAGTCGGTTCATCTAAAAATAATAAATCTGGGTTTCCAGCAAGTGCGAGTGCAAAGTTTAATCTTCTTTTTTGACCACCTGATAATTTTTCACAACGCTGCCTTTTTTCCGATTCTAAATTTGATAACTGAAGTAATGTTTCTTTTGCAACTGGATTCGTATAATAGCTGCGAAATAGATCAATTGCTTCCTCCACTGATATACTATCGATAACACTCACCTCTTGTAGCATTGCACCGAGGCGATTACGAACTGCTCGCTGCTTGGGACTCTTTCCAAATATAGAAACACTTCCTTCTGATGGATCCTTTAATCCAAGCATCATTGAGATTGTTGTTGTTTTCCCTGCACCGTTTGGCCCAAGAAGTGCAACAATCTGCCCCTTCTCTACATGAAATGAAACGTTATTTACAGCCTTTTTATGTTTAAATGTTTTTGAAACACCATTTACTTCAATAATCTTTTCCATCTTGCCACCTCCACTGTTCCTTATATTTACATTGTATAAATTGGAAGAGCTGGAAAACAGTAAAATACGTCATGATATGAATATGACAATTGTCATGAAGTTCCTATGAAACCCATCAAGGCTCCTTAAAAAGTATACTAACCGTACGCCAGTAGCAGGACAAAAATAAACATGATACAATCGTGTAAGATATATATTCGAGGAAGGACAGTGGTTTTTTTTATGATCATCCGTAATGAGAAGGATTTAGAAGGTTTACGAAAAATCGGCCGCGTTGTTGCGCTTGCACGCGAAGAGATGAAAAAACAAGCAAAGCCAGGTATGACAACGAAAGAGCTTGATTTGATCGGTAAAAAAGTATTAGATGAGCACGGTGCTATTTCTGCACCTGAAAAAGAATATGATTTCCCAGGTGTAACTTGTATTAGTGTAAATGAAGAAGTTGCACACGGTATTCCAAAAGATCAGGTATTAAAAGAAGGCGACTTAGTAAATGTTGATGTATCTGCGGCACTTGACGGTTATTATGCAGATACAGGTATCTCTTTTGTTCTTGGGCAAGATGAAGAAAAAGAAAAACTTTGCCAAGCAGCAGTAGATGCATTTTGGGCAGCAATGAAAAAAGTAAAAGCTGGTTCGAAACAAAACCAAATCGGTCGTGCAGTTTCTAACTTTGCTCATAAAAATGGCTATGCCGTTATCCAAAACTTAACAGGGCATGGCATCGGTCTTAGCTTACACGAAGCACCAAATCACATTCTAAGCTACTACGATCCAATGGATAATGCACTTCTTAAAGATGGTCTTGTTATCGCTGTAGAACCTTTCATTTCTATGAAGGCTGACCATATTATTGAACGCGGCGATGACGGTTGGACATTTGTAACACCAGATAAAAGCCTTGTTGCACAATGTGAACATACAGTCGTCGTAACACGCGGTGAGCCGATTATTTTAACTGAACTGTAAGGGATAAAAGGAATGCAAGTGGCATTCCTTTTTCTATACAAAAAAAAGAGAAATCACACTGATTTCTCTTCTTTTCATATGAATGCCTTACATCTAATGATAATTATCATGAAATGTGGAAACATGACAATTATCATGTTCAAAAGGTTCAAGCATGAGAAAAAGAAATCTCACCATGGATTTCTTTTTCTCTACATATTCTAAAGCTTGGGTACACTAGACATGCAATTTAGGGGCTTTCAAAACAAGAAAGCGAACCTTTGTCTAAAATAATAGCACATACATCCCCTCTAAAAATATGCATATATGCATATGAAATGATTCTACTTTTATTTCTCAACTTGAATTAATTGAAAATACAAAAAACAGGAGATAGAATAGAGTCGTTATCCGTCTTCTTTTGTCAGTCAGATAGAATAGAAGAATAGGAGAGGAATATATGAAGAGAACATTGAAACAAAAAATAGTAAGCTCTTTGCTTGCTGCAACACTCGCTGTCAGCTTAGCTCCAATTGGACAAGCAAAAGCTGATTCCCCGCCAGAAACGATCAAAACTCCACCTATTGCAGAGCAAGTTAATGCTAACCGTGCAATCGAACACGTCCGTTTTTTATCAGAAACAATTGGCCCGCGCCCTGGTGGAACACAATCAGAAAAATGGGCTTCTCGCTATGTTGGGATGAAATTACAGTCAATGGGATATGAAGTAGAATATCAGCCATTTGCTGTACCCGATCAATATGTAGGATTTATTGATCCCCCTTTATCACGTTCAAAAAATTGGCAAGCAGGCGCCGCCCCAAATGCTTTAATTTCTACTGAGGCTGTCACCGCTCCTCTTATTTTTGTGCCGAATGGGACCAAATTAGAGGAAATTCCAAATGAAGTAAACGGAAAAATTGTCTTATTTGAAAGAGGTGCAACAGTAGCAGACTACAACAAACAAGTAGAAAATGCCGTTGCAAAAGGTGCAAAAGGCGCTCTCTTATATAGCCTAATTGGCGGCCGCGGCAACTATGGCCAAACTTTCAATCCAAGATTAACGAAAAAACAGTCCATCCCTGTATTTGGTCTTGCTTATGCACAAGGTAATGCCTTCAAAGAAGAATTAGCAAAAAAGGGAAGTACAATCCTTTCTTTAAAAGCACGACATGAATCAAACTTACAATCTCTAAATGTTATCGCGAAAAAGAAACCGAAAAAGAGCACTGGAAATGAAAAAGCTGTTATTGTAAGTTCACATTATGACAGCGTTGCTGGAGCACCAGGAGCAAATGATAATGCTTCTGGAACAGGGTTAGTATTAGAACTAGCTCGCGCATTTCAAAATGTAGAAACTGACAAAGAAATCCGATTTATTGCTTTCGGTTCAGAGGAAATGGGGTTGCTTGGTTCAGAGGAAATGGGGTTGCTTGGTTCAGAGCACTACGTTGACAACTTATCTCAAAAAGAACGCGATCGTATTCTAGGCGTTTTTAATGCTGATATGGTTGCTACAAACTATGATAAAGCAAAAAATTTATATGCAATGACGCCAGATGGTTCTACGAATCTTGTAACAGACGCAGCATTAAATGCTGGGAAACAGTTAAATAATGATCTTGTTCTGCAAGGAAAGTTTGGTTCTAGTGACCATGTGCCATTTGCTTACGCTGGCATCCCTGCCGCTCTATTCATCTGGATGGGAGTAGATAGTTGGGATCCACTCATCTATCATATTGAAAAGGTATACCATACGCCGCAAGATAACGTTCTAGAAAACATCTCACCTGAACGTATGAAAATGGCTTTAGATGTAATTGGCACTGGTGTTTATGATGTTCTGCAAAAACCGGCGGTACAAACAGGGCAGAAAGCTGCTTAATTATCACCAAAGCCACTCACTCCAAAGTTGTGGCTTTTTTTGTTAAAAAAAATAAATATGCATAAAAGCATATTTATTTTAAGGAATTATCATGTATAATACTAAATATAACAATAACTAAATATAACAATAATGATTATACTTGATAAGAAGGCATTTCTATTATTAAAAAAAACGATTCTTGCAGGTGTATTAACTTTCGCTGGACAGGAGCTACTGCTCAACCATTCAAGAACATAGCTTTACAAAATACTATTTCTAATTTCGCCATAGAAAAGCCCCCTTCAGGTTGCATTCTTCCCTTCACTTTATCGTGAAGTTTTTTTGAATATCTACCTAAAGGGAGTAATATCAATAGTAATTTTTTAATTTGTCTGCTACTCAGATTACAGTGTAATCAATAATCTAAAGCTTTTTTATTATTTTATTCGTTGTCGAGTGAATAGAATTCCACCTAAAACGAATAATATCATACCTGCAACGATTGAAATCATTTCCGCTGATGTTCCTCCTGTATTAGGAAGCATTGATGTCGGCTTATCATTTTCTTCAGTAGGTGGAACTTTTGAATCGTTATTTGTGTTTGGATCTTTTGGATCTACACCTGTTTCGTCTTTGATTTTTGTATTCGTGATGTCATAACCATGTACTTCGGATTCATATCCATTTACCGGTTGTTCTTTCACTTCATACTTATATGCCTTACCTTCGGCATCATATGCCGCTAAGTCTGTAAATGCATATTTCCAACCGCTTGCTTCGCTTACTTCTTGCGTTGCAATCACTTTACCATTTTGTAGTAGGTCTACTTTGATCATTGC
>NZ_JAEHBX010000051.1:0-36624 GCF_016483395.1 Bacillus cereus group sp. N21 | reverse complement strand
TAAAGTTAGTTTGTCTAGCATCTAAAATAAAAATTGACGTTTCACGTTGTTTGTTTCGTTCAGTTTTCAAAGAACTCATTGCCGCCGAAGCGACTTTATCAATATAACATTTCGTTACATTTTCGTCAACAACTTTTTTATCTTAAAAGTTGTTTTCGTTTGTTTTCTTTGTTGTCTTTCGTGACAACGAATATAAATATACCAGTTCATTTATTAAAATGCAATAGTTTTTTCAATAAAATTTTTAACCTAATCAAAAAGTATAAAAACAGTATCAATCCCCCTACATAAAGACACCTTTCTTCTATATAGTAAATGAATCATTTTAACTTCATTATATGACAAAAAGAAAAGCTTTGGAGAAATCTCCAAAGCTTAGATTAGTCTTACTTATGACGCATCGCTGGGAATAACAGCACGTCGCGAATAGATGGCGCATTTGTTAATAGCATAACAAGACGATCAATACCAATTCCAAGTCCACCTGTAGGAGGCATACCGTACTCAAGTGCTTCAATATAATCATCGTCCATCATATGCGCTTCATCATTACCTTGCTCACGCTCTTTTAATTGCGCTTCAAAACGTTCTTTTTGATCGATTGGATCATTTAATTCCGTAAATGCATTCGCATGCTCACGAGCAACAATGAATAACTCGAAACGATCTGTAAAGCGTGGATCTTCATCATTCTTTTTCGCAAGCGGAGAAATTTCCACTGGGTGTCCATAGATAAATGTAGGTTGAATTAACTTTTCTTCTACTTTTTGTTCGAAGAATTCATTGATAATATGACCAACTTCCATTGTATCTTTAATTTCCACACCATGTTCTTTCGCCAATGCACGTGCTTCTTCCACGCTCATCGGGCTCCAGAAATCTGCTCCAGAATATTGTTTAATTGCATCTACCATGTGGAGACGTGTCCATTCTGGCTCTAAATTAATTTCTTGCTCACCGTACTGGATTGTTGTTGTGCCTAGTACTTGTTTTGCGATATGAGCAATCATGTTTTCTGTTAGTTTCATAATATCTTTATAGTCAGCATATGCTTCATATAATTCGATCATTGTAAATTCAGGATTATGACGCGTTGACACACCTTCATTACGGAATACACGGCCGATTTCGTATACCTTCTCTAAACCACCTACAATAAGGCGTTTTAAGTGTAACTCAATTGCAATACGCATATATAATTCCATATCTAACGCATTATGATGCGTAATGAATGGACGAGCAGAAGCACCACCCGCAATCGCGTGCATCATTGGTGTTTCCACTTCAAGGTAGCCATTATCATCTAAGTATCTTCTCATTTCACGAATGATTTTACTACGAGTAACAAATGTTTCACGACTCTCCATGCTCGTAATTAAATCTAGGTAACGTTGACGGTAACGTTGTTCAACATCTTTCAATCCATGGTATTTATCTGGAAGTGGACGAAGAGCTTTCGTTAATAACGTAAATCCTGTTGCTTTCACTGAAAGCTCACCTACGTTCGTTTTGAAAACTTTCCCTTCAATTCCTACTAAATCACCTAAGTCAGCTGTATTAAATAATTCATATTGCTCATCTCCAACAGCATCTTTACGAACATAGATTTGAACTTGTCCGTGTAAATCTTGGATATGTGCAAAACCTGCTTTCCCTTTACCGCGCTTCGTCATAATACGGCCAGCAATAGAAACAGAGATTCCTTTCTCTTCTAATTCTTCTTTAGAGAACTCTCCATACAAGTTTAATAATTCTTCCGTTGAATTCGTACGTTCAAAACGTTTACCAAACGGATCGATCCCTTGTTCACGTAAGTCATGTAACTTCTCACGACGAACAAGCAATTGGTCATTTAATTCTTCGTGGTTCATGTTATCCATGGTATTGATATCACTCCAGCTCTATTAAATTTTACAATATATACAGTATATCATTTTCTACTCAACTAGAAAAACTGCCAGTAGCATACTGGCAGTTCTTCTTTCTTTCACGTAATTATAGGTAGTGAGAGAAGGAATGTCAAACGTTCTCTCTTTCCTCCTTTTAACCAACGTGAATTGTTTGTTGTTTTGCTTCTACTTCTTCTACAAATGCACCTAATAAAGAGGCAAGATCTTCACGAGTATCACAAGTATTAATTGCATTACGTACTCTCGCATTACCACGAACACCTTTTAAATACCAAGCTGCATGCTTTCTCATCTCTCTTACTGCAATATCTTCATTCTTTAAGTCAATAAGACGATCTAAGTGCAACATACATACATCTATTTTCTCACGCACTGTTGGTTCCGGCATTAATTCCCCTGTTTCTAAATACTTTACCGTACGATAAATCATCCATGGATCCCCAAGAGCTGCACGTCCAATCATAACGCCATCTACCCCTACTTCATCAAGCATACGTTTCGCATCTTGAGGAGTTTCTATGTCACCATTTCCAATAACAGGAATATTTACAGATTGTTTTACCTGTTTAATAATATCCCAATCCGCTTTCCCTTCATACATTTGAACACGTGTACGTCCATGAACCGCTACCGCTTGACCGCCTGCACGTTCCACAGCTCTAGCATTTTCAATTGCGAAAATGTGGTCTTCATCCCAGCCAATACGCATTTTAACTGTAACTGGTTTTTCAACAGCATCTACAACGGCCGCTACCATTTCATATACTTTATCTGGATCTAATAACCACTTTGCACCAGCATCACACTTCGTAATTTTCGGAACTGGGCAACCCATATTGATATCGATAATATCCGCCGTTGTGTTTTTATCTACATATTTCGCAGCACCAACAAGCGTTTCTTTCTCACCGCCAAAAATTTGTAAACTTAGCGGCTTCTCTCTCTCATCGATATATAACATATCTAATGTTTTTTGGTTATTAAATAAAATCGCCTTATCACTTACCATTTCAGCACATACTAAACCTGCACCAAATTCTTTTACTGTTAAACGGAATGCAGAGTTACACACTCCCGCCATCGGTGCTAGTACAACTGGATTCTTCATCTCAATGTTTGCAATCTTTAACACTCTAGTGTCTCCTTTCTTTACCCTCACTTTGGCATTAATTCATCTATTGAAATATTTAATGTCTTAGCAACTTCTACTACAAAATCTTGAGAAGGGGTTCTATTCCCTCTCTCTACTTCTCCTAAAACAGATACAGATACCCCTAATTCCTTTGCAAAACCTTCTTGCGTATAACCTTTCAACTTCCGAAAAGCACGAATGCGTCTTCCCCATTTTTCTGCTTCCATACCGTTACTCCCTCTCGCCTTTTCATTTCATCTACTTGCGAACGTGAAATGTTTTGTTTTATATCTTGATTGATCTCTAACAACGGAACGATAACAAAAGCTCTTTCGAACATCCGCGGATGCGGCACAATAAGATTCTCTGCTTCAATATTTTCTTGATTATAGAGCAAAATGTCAATGTCAATGGTTCGCGGGCCCCATCTGATTTCCCTTTTTCTTCCTAAATCTATCTCAACCTTTTGCGTTACTTTCAACAATTCTTGCGGCAGTAAATTGGTAGAAATTTTTATAACTAAATTTAAAAAACGATTTTGATCTGTATATCCCACTGGATCTGTTTCATATACAGAAGAGACATCCTCCACTTGAATATGAGGATTTTTATTTAACAGCTCAATCGCTTGCAATAAATAAACATAACGATCACCAATATTTGATCCTAACGCAACATATACTACATTTTTCATGGTCGGCCTCTCGTAATTTCTACCGCCACAGCACGATAGTGCCCTGGTATTGGTGGATCCGGTTTAACAACCTTTACTGTACATCGCAAAATACTTACGTACTGATTCAATATATTCGCCGCTATATTTTCCGCAATACTTTCTACAAGCTTATATGTTCGATCTTCTACCACTTGTCTACAAAGTTCAAAGAGCTCCCCGTAGTTTACCGAATGCTCTAAGTTATCACTTTCGCCCGCTTGTTTTAAATCCAGTTCCACTGTTAAATCCACTTTAAACCTTTGCCCCAATTTATTCTCTTCTGGAAATACGCCATGATAGCCATAAAACTCCATATCATGAATATAAATTTTATCCAATCATTTTACCCCCTTGCCAATCATTGCATCCATCATCTTTGCCATACGTGCCATTTCCTTCACATCATGAACACGAATCATTTCACAGCCTTTATCAATACCAAGACAAATCGATGCTCCCGTGCCTTCTACACGTTCCTCTACCGGCAAATCTAAAACATGACCGATAAACGATTTTCTCGAAGTTGCAAGAAGGACCGGATACCCTAACACATGTAATTTTTCTAGATTGCGCATGACTTCTAAATTTTGTTCTGGCGTCTTCGCGAAACCGATACCCGGATCTAAAACGATATTCTCATCAGGTACACCTGCACCTTTTGCAATTTTAACACTCTCATATAGATCCGCAATCATATCCGCAATAAGATTACGGTAATTTGTGTTATCACGATTATGCATTAAAATTATCGGCACATTATAATGTGCCGCAACTTCTGCAATTTTCGGTTCTGCCTTCGCTCCCCAGATATCATTAATAATATGAGCACCCGCTTCAATTGCTTGCTTGGCTACTTCAGCTTTATACGTATCAATAGAAATAGGCACTTTCACTTCTTTCGAAACCGCTTGAATCATCGGGATTACGCGCCCTAACTCTTCTTCCACCGAAACTTTCGCGAAACCAGGACGAGTTGATTCTCCACCGATATCAATAATATCAGCTCCATTACTCACCATTTCTCTCGCATGACTTACAGCTGCGTTCATCTCATCGTAGTTTCCACCATCTGAGAATGAATCTGGTGTAACATTTAAAATCCCCATGATTAATGTCTTTGTATTTAAATCCAATGTATATTCGCCGCAGCGCAAATCATAATTCCACTTCACACTACACATCTCCTCTTCGCAGTTCATTTCGGCTCCAAAGATTTTCTCTATGCATTTCATATACATACATTAGAGACTTTGTAACCTTTCCTTCTTTACCAGGGAAATTAAATTCTCCAATCTGATTAAGCGGGACAATTTCTTGAATAGAATTCGTTACAAACACCTCATCAGCGGAAAGTAACTCCTTTTGTGTAAAGAAACCTTCTTCCACATGTACATCTAATATTTCAGCAATCCTTATAATAAACGCACGAGTGATTCCATTTAAAATCCCAGTTTCAAGTGAAGGTGTATATAAGATACCCTCCTTTACAAAAAAGAGATTCGAAACAATCCCCTCCGCTACGTGGCCTGCTTCAGTAAAAAAAATCCCTTCTTTGTTCACAACATTTCCAATTTCACGTTTTCCTAAAATGTTATTTAAATAATGATGGGACTTTAAACGAAATGCTCCTTCCGGCGTATTTCGTATTTGCTTCAAAATAACGCCTTCCTTTTCCATCACTACACCAGGGACCGCCAAAGGCTTTATAAACACAATAACAGAGGGCTCTTCATAAACCTCTGTCTGTAAACCTATTTCATCTATACCAGCCGATACATTAAAGCGCACATACGCATGGTCTATCCTATTCCTTACAAGTAACTCCTGTAAAATGCACAGCACATCATCTTTCGTCATCGTCCATTTGATTTGCAACGTAGAAAGAGCATCCATTAAACGTTCATAGTGGTCATCTAATAAAAACGGATGACCATTATAAATACGAAACGTCTCAAAAACACCTAACCCATATAAATACCCATGATCATATGGAGAGATTTTCGCTTCATCCGCTTCCACATACGTGCCATTCACATAAATTAACATGATGATATACTCGGACTATAACTCCGAATAAAGTTCTGCAGCAATTCCTTCCCATGTGAAGTCATAATGGATTCTGGATGAAACTGCACTCCTTCAATTGGCAATGTTTTATGACGAAGCGCCATAATCTCTCCCTCTTCTGTCCAAGATGTCACTTCTAAACATTCTGGCAATGTTTCTTTTTTTACAATAAGAGAATGATAACGCGTTGCTGTAAATGGATTTGGAATGTCTGCAAAAATCATTTTTCCATCATGATACATAAGAGAAGTTTTTCCATGCATTAAACGATCCGCACGAACAACATCGCCTCCGAACACCTGTGCAATCGATTGATGACCTAGACACACACCAAAAATAGGAATCTTTCCTGCAAAATATTTAATGACATCCATACTTATACCAGCTTCATTCGGACTACAAGGACCTGGTGAAATCATAAGAAAGTCAGGTTTCATTTGTTCAATATCTGAAATTGTAATTTCATCATTGCGCTTGACGATAAGCTCTTGTCCAAGTTCTCCAAGAAATTGTACTAAATTAAATGTAAAAGAATCATAATTATCAATCATCAATATCATTTCTCTCACCTAACCGTTTCTTCGCTACTTTCTTTCGCACGCCACAGGGCGATTGCCTTTTTTAACGACTCTTTATATTCATTTTTCGGATTTGAGTCAATTACAATTCCCGCTCCAGCCTGCACATACGCTTGACCATCTTTTGCAAGAAGCGTCCGAATCACAATATTTAATTCCATATCTCCTGAGTAACCAATCCATCCAATTGAACCTGTATAAATCCCACGGCGAACAGGTTCTAATTCTTCTATAATTTCCATCGTACGTATTTTGGGTGCACCCGTAATCGTTCCACCTGGAAATACAGCTCGCACTAAATCGAAAGCATCCTTATCTCGTCCGACCTCACCACGAACGTTTGAAACGATATGCATAACATGCGAATATTTTTCGATAACCATAAATTCATCTACTTCTACAGTTCCATACTTACAAACTCGCCCTAAGTCATTACGCTCTAAATCCACAAGCATGACGTGCTCTGCACGTTCTTTTTCATTTCCAATTAATTCTTCCGCCAAACTCTCATCTTCTTGTTCATTTTTCCCACGAGAACGTGTACCAGCAATCGGACGAGTACTCACTTCATTCCCTTGCTTTTTAATTAACAATTCAGGTGAACCGCTAACAATTTGAAAATCTCCAAGCTCTAAATATCCCATATATGGTGATGGATTAATTTCACGAAGACTCGTATAAATCTCCAGTGGGTGTGTTTGTAATGTTTTCTCTTGTCTTGTAGACAAATTCACTTGAAACACATCTCCAGCCCCAATATATTCTTGAATACGCTGAACAGCTTTCATAAATCCTTCTTCTGTAAAAGCTACCGCTTCATTTCTATTTTCAGGAAATTCAAATGGCACTTTAACTTCAGGAACTTCCTTCATCCAAAGGCTCTTCCATTCATTTAAACGAATTTCCGCTTCCTCACGTTCATCTATATAATGCGTAATAATCCACAACACTTTTTCTTGTTGATCATACACAAACACGTCATCAAATAATAAAAAGAATATGTCAGGTATATCCACATCATCCTCCGCAAGGGAAGGAAGTTTTTCAATATAACGGATACAGTCATAACTAAAATATCCGATTGCACCACCTTGAAATGGCGGATAGTCTGGATTATGATTCGTTCTCCATCGTTCCATATACCTTTGCATTAAATCTAACGGATTGCCTTTCTCTATTGTTTCCTTACCGCTTTCACTTATATGTAACGTTTCACCTTTCCCCTGAATCACCGCTACCGGATCGAGCCCCGCAATACTATAACGACCCCCACGTCCACTTTCTAACAAAATATGTTGACTCTTATTCTGAGAAAGAAACTTATATTGCTTAAAAAAATCTAAATGATATGGAACAGAAAGCGCTAAAGATTTTCTTCGCTGCATACCAACACCCCGTCTTCTTTTATCCCACTCCCTTAGACTAATCACCCCAAATTACAGATGGTTAATATGAAATAATCGTCCCTGAGAGCTAGTGAAAATATTTTAACTTTACTACTACTTATTTTACATGAAGTTTTCTAGTCATTCACTATTTTCAAACGAAAAAAGAAAAAGCATTCCTTTTCAGGAATGCTTTTTCTGGCCATACTAATTATGATTCAAATTGATAAAGCGGTGTACTTAAATAACGTTCACCATTACTTGGAATAATTACAAGAACCTTTTTCCCTTTACCAAGTTTTTTCGCAACTTCTGTCGCGGCATAAATGACAGCACCTGAAGAAATACCAACTAAAATACCTTCTTCACGAGCCACTCTTCTCGCATATTCAAATGCCTGTTCTGTCTTCACTTGAATAATTTCATCATATACTTCTACATCCAATGTTTCAGGAACGAATCCAGCCCCAATACCTTGAATCTTATGCGGACCTGGTTTCCCACCAGATAACACTGGAGAATCTGCAGGTTCTACTGCATAAATTCTAATATCTTTATATATTTCTTTTAACACTTCACCAGCACCTGTAATTGTTCCACCAGTACCGATACCAGCGATAAATGCATCTAATTCATTACCCATTTGTTCAACAATTTCTGGCCCTGTCGTCAAACGGTGAATTTCTGGATTCGCCGGGTTTTGGAATTGTTGTGGTATAAAGTAACCATGCTCTTTCGCTAATTCAGTTGCCTTACGAATTGCGCCGCCCATTCCTTCTGGACCCGGAGTTAATACTAATTCAGCTCCATAAGCACGTAATAAGTTACGACGTTCAATACTCATTGTCTCCGGCATTACTAAAATTGCCTTATAGCCCTTTGCAGCCGCTACCATCGCTAAACCAATTCCTGTGTTACCACTCGTTGGTTCAATAATTGTATCGCCTTCTTGTAATAATCCCTTTTTTTCAGCAGCTTCGATCATAGATAATGCAATACGATCTTTTACGCTACTTCCAGGGTTCATGAATTCTAATTTTAAGTAAATGTCTGCACTGTCTTGCTCTACGATGCGGTTCAACTTAACGATCGGCGTTTTCCCGATTAATTCTGAAACTGATTGTGCCACTCGCATTCCTGTCACTCCTAACACCGAGTATTTTTATTGGTTTTATATGCATTTTAATTTTGACAGAATTTTTCTTACTTGTCAATTTATTTAGATGACTTACAATTGCTAGAAAACCTTTCTGTTTACAAGCTTTCAATCAAGTTTGTAATATCTTCTTTAGAGAAATTATATCGCTCATTACAGAAATGACAATGCACTTCCGTTTCATCTTCTTCCTCACGAACTTGTTCTAATTCTTTTTTACCGAGACTAATTAATACACTCTCAATACGCTCACGAGAACATGTACAATTAAATTGAACGTCCATTGTTTCTAATACCTTCACTTTTTCTTTTCCTAGTACTTCGTATAATAATTCCTCTGGCGAAAGTCCTTGTTCAATTAATTTTGAAACAGGTGGGATTTTTTGCAGACGCTCTTCAATAAAGGAGATTGTCTCTTCCTGTGCTCCTGGCATAATTTGCAGGATAAATCCACCTGCAGCAAGTATGCTATCATCCCCATTTACAAGGACACCAATACCAACAGAAGAAGGTGTTTGCTCAGAAACAGCAAAATAATACGTGAAATCTTCCCCTAATTCTCCCGAAACAATTGGAGATTGCCCGATAAACGGTTCACGCATACCGATATCTTTAATTACTGTTAGAAACCCTTCTGTACCTACTGCTTGATATACACGCAATTTCCCTTGCTCTGTTGCTTCAAAATCAACGTGGGGATTCGTTACATATCCACGTACATCTCCATTCGCATGAGCATCCACTAAGATTGGGCCAAGTGGGCCATTTCCTTCCACCTTAATCGTCAGCTTCTGATCACCTTTTAACATAGCCCCCATCATTGCACCAGCTGTTAACGAACGCCCAAGTGCCGCTGAAGCGGTTCTCCAGGTATCATGACGTCTTTGCGCCTCACTTACCATATTTGTTGTACGTACACTATACGCACGAACTTCTCCATCAAACGCTAACGCTTTTACTAAATAATCTTTCATACTTATTTATTCACCCTTCTCATGTTGTAAATTTGCATTACGTTCATATAGCATATGCAAGCCTTTTAATGTTAAAAACGGATCTACAACATCAATTACATTAGATTCTTCTGCAATTAATTTTGCTAATCCTCCAGTTGCAATAACTTTCGGTTCTTGTTTAGCTTCTTCTTTCATACGCTTCACAATACCTTCCACTTGTCCAACATACCCATAAAGAATGCCAGCTTGCATTGCACTTACTGTATTTTTCCCAACAATACTACTTGGTTTTGTAATTTCAATACGAGGAAGTTTAGCCGCTCTACTGTATAAAGCTTCTGCCGAAATCATAATACCTGGTGTAATTACCCCGCCCATATAATGCTTATTTTCGTTAATATAACAATATGTAGTAGCTGTTCCAAAATCGACAATAATAAGCGGGCTTCCGTATAATTGGATACCAGCTACAGCATTTACAATACGATCCGCTCCAACCTCACGCGGATTTTCATATTTAATATTTAAACCTGTTTTTATTCCTGGTCCCACTACAAGTGGTTTAATTTTGAAATATTTCTCACACATACGCTCTAAGGCAAACATAATTGGTGGTACAACCGAAGAAACAATAATTCCTTTCACATCTTGAAAAGAAAGGCCTTCATGTTCAAGTAACTGTTTCACTAACATACCATATTCATCTTCTGTTTTATGACGATCAGTCTCCATGCGCCAATGCTGACGAAGTTTCCCATCTTCAAATACACCAAGCACCGCATTTGTATTCCCTACATCCAATACAAAAATCATATTCTCACCACTTATCTTATTTAATCTATATTTGTGCAGTATGTACAAAACTGATAATGCCATCATATCATACATACCTATATAATCAGTTTTTCCATCTTCACCATTTTACAAAAAGATCGTTCACTATTTCAATTTTTAAAGCAAAGAAGCTTCAAATTTATATACAAGTACACAATTTTCTCAGCATAAAAAAAGGAGTGACTATTGTCACTCCTTCATTTCTTATTTATCTTCTGCGTTCTCGTCATCTTTTTTCATTGTGATATTCACTTTCACATCTTCAGAGGACTTTTTACGCTCAGGTAAAACTCCATAATCATATAAATGATTAATTTGCTCTGCATCTAACGTCTCCACTTCAAGTAACGTTTTTGCGATAATATCAAGCTTATCACGTTTTTCAGTAAGAATTTGTTTTGCACGAGCATAACATTCTTTCATAATCGTTTGCATTTCTACATCGATGTCATGTGCAATTGCATCACTGTAGTTTTGTTCTGAATGGAAATCTCTTCCTAAGAACACCTGACCACCTTGCGAGCTTCCAAACTGCATCGGTCCAAGCTTATCACTCATACCAAATTCCGTTACCATACGTCTTGCAATGCCAGTCGCACGTTGGAAGTCGTTATGAGCTCCTGTACTCACTTCACCAAATACAATTTCCTCAGCCACTCGACCACCAAGTAAACCAGTGATTTTATCAAGTAATTCTGGTTTTGTCATGAAGTAACGATCTTCTTTTGGAAGCATTACCGCATACCCACCAGCTTGACCGCGAGGAACAATTGTTACTTTATGAACGATATCCGCCTCATCAAGCACGACACCAATTACAGTATGGCCCGCTTCATGGAATGCGACAATATTACGTTCTTTTTCAGAAATAACACGACTTTTCTTCGCAGGACCTGCAATAACACGATCCGTCGCTTCATCGATATCAGACATGTCAATTTTCTTTTTATCTTGACGCGCAGCTACTAATGCAGCTTCGTTTAATAAGTTCTCAAGGTCTGCACCAGAGAATCCTGGTGTGCGAGTCGCAATTGCTCTTAAGTTAATATCATCATCAAGTGGTTTGTTACGAGCATGTACTTTTAGTACCGCTTCACGTCCATTTACATCTGGACGATCCACTGTGATTTGACGGTCAAAACGTCCTGGACGTAATAACGCTGGGTCAAGAATATCAGGACGGTTTGTTGCAGCGATGATAATAATACCTTCGTTTGCACCGAATCCATCCATTTCAACAAGAAGTTGGTTTAGCGTTTGTTCACGTTCATCGTGACCACCACCAAGACCTGCCCCACGTTGACGACCTACTGCATCAATCTCATCGATAAAGATGATACAAGGAGCATTTTTCTTCGCATTTTCAAACAAATCACGTACACGGGAAGCACCGACACCAACGAACATCTCTACGAAATCAGAACCACTAATAGAGAAGAAAGGAACGCCAGCTTCACCTGCAACAGCACGTGCAAGCAATGTTTTACCTGTACCTGGAGGTCCAACTAGCAGAACACCCTTAGGAATACGGGCACCAACTTCAGCAAACTTGCGAGGATCTTTTAAGAATTCTACTACCTCAACAAGTTCTTGTTTCTCTTCGTCTGCTCCAGCTACATCTCTGAAGCGCACTTTTTTCTTTTCATCATTGTATAACTTCGCCTTACTTTTCCCGAAATTCATAACACGGCTACCGCCGCCCTGAGCTTGGTTTAGTAAGAAGAAGAATAAGATGAAGATAATCACAAACGGAATGATAGAAGTAAAGAATGTCACCCAAGCACTCGTTTCCTCTGCTGGTTGATACTTCACTTCAGCACCTTGCGCTTTGTCATTAATTTTCTTTTGTAATTCTTCAGTATTTGGTGCATAAGTAACAAATTGTTCTTCCTGACTAGCATTGCTAAATTGTCCTTTTACCTCAAACACACCATTTTTTGGTTGAAGCTGCACATTACGCACTTCACCTTTTTCAAGTTTAGTAATGAATTTATCGTAGCTAACTGATGTTGTTTTTTGTGTTGAACCATTAAAATAGCTCACGATTCCAATCACTACTAAGAATATCAGTAAATAAAAGATGGTATTACGGAAGATACGATTCATTCCTAACCTCCTCTCACGGCATAAACACTATAGTAAATCGTAACATAGAAAAACTTTCCTATCCAATTTTAACGCCTGTATTTAATTAATTTGAGTAAACGCTTGGTTTCAATACTCCAACATAAGGAAGATTACGATATTGCTCCTTATAATCTAAGCCATATCCTACAACAAATTCATGAGGAACAGTAAATCCAACATAATCCGCTTTCAGATCGACTTTGCGACCAGTTGGCTTATCTAGTAGCGTAACAATCTTTACAGATTTCGCCTTACGATATTTGAATAGGTCCACTAAGTAACTTAATGTAAGGCCGCTATCAATAATATCTTCAACGATTAAAATATCGCGACCTTCTACAGAAGTATCAAGGTCTTTTAAAATTTTCACTTCACCTGTTGAAACTGTAGAATGACCGTAGCTAGAAACAGCCATAAAATCCATTTCAAGATATGTATCTGTTCTTTTCAATAAATCTGCCATAAATGGCATTGCACCCTTTAATACACCAATTGCAAGAGGTACTGTATTTTTGTAATCCTCTGCAATAATTGCACCTAGCTCATGCACCTTTTCTTGTATTTGTTCTTCGGAAATTAATACTTTTTCGATATCTTGATTCATCATTTCATTATCCTCCTGGAAGACTCCTTGCTTTTGTAGTGAATAATCATATATTTATCCTTATCTGCTGTTCCATGTGAAATAGCAACTGCAGATTGTTTCAACAACGGGACCCAAATAATGTTCCCACTTGCATCACAAACAATCGGCCACTCTTCTCTCTTTTCTTTTGGTACTTTTTCCTCAATAAAAATAGCTTTTATCTTTTTCGTACCACTCATACCTTTTATTGACATGCGATCTCCATTTTCTCTAGAGCGGATAAGAAGAGGATATGATATATCATTATACTTAGCAACAAATACTGTTTCATTCATGTTACTTGGTAATTCCTCATTTACTTCTGCTACAAGTTCATCACCGTTTGCTAAGGTAACAGCACCCGGTACTGATAAAACTTGTGAAAAAGGGAAAACAATTTCTTGCTTAAATCGGAAACTACATTCTTCATATGTACGAACAATTTTTAGGCCACCAGGAAAATCAAGTGAGCCTGAAGGGTGTGTCCGCTTAAAAAATGCAATAACTTTGTCAATATGTATAGAAGAAAGCGAAGACGGAATCTTGTATTCATAAAGATAGTTTAATATTAGTTGAATCCCTCTCCTTTGTAAAGGCATAGACATGGATTCAAAGGCAGGAATTGATAAGACGATGTGTTTATCACTTTTTTTTGTAATTACTTTATTCATCTTTTCAAAAGCTAATTCCTGCAAATACGCCTCATCCTCTTGCATAAGCATACTAAAATTTTGAAATCGCTCATGCACATGCGGATTTTCCTCTTTTAAATAAGGTAGAACATACTTACGTAATCGATTCCTCGTATATACTTCCTTTTCGTTACTCGGATCCATACGTGGTGTAACCCCTAACCTTTTACAATAAGCATTAATCTCTTCCTTTGTTACCGCTAACAAAGGCCTAATTACATATCCACTATGGAAAGGGCGTTTCACAGCAATTCCAGCATAACCCTTCGGAGTACTCCCGCGGACGAGACGCATTAAAATCGTCTCCATCTGATCATCTCCATGATGCCCAAGAGCTACATATCGCGCATCATATTTCTTCATTATTCTTTCCAAAAATGCATATCGGCATTCCCTAGCAGCCACCTGTGCATTCATTCCATATTGCTGTTGATATTGCGATACATTAATTCTTATCGTTTCGCAAATAACCCCAATCTTCCGACAAAGATTTTCTACAAATTGTAAGTCTTCATAGGATTCATCTCCTCTAAACATGTGATCCACATGCGCGACTACAATCTTCAATTTCTTCTCTTCCCTTTTCTCTAATAAATAATATAAAAGAGCTAAAGAATCAGGGCCTCCAGAAACTCCTACAACAATTGTCGAATGTTCCTCTAATACATCATGCTGCTTTGCAAACTCATCTACTTTTTCAACAAATGTATCTTTCAACTCCGCAATCACCTTTCGTTAAAACCAAACAATAACATACTTTTTACCTTACCTATAATGGTACAACTTTTACAAACTTTGTGCAAAAAAAAGATGTACAAAATTCACATTTTTATCTTACATCCCTTCCCTATCTTCATAGAAATAATACAGCTACTTTCTCCTATAAAAAAAGGCCTAGGTGTCAACCTAGACCTCATAACCAAACTGAAGAAATTTCCGCTCCCCTATTGCGCTTGTTTACCCATAATTGGAATCGTAGCCCACTTTGGCATATTCTTCTTTACCTTCGCAACGACAATCGTCATATCATCATTGATATATCCATCACTAGATCGAATGACCTCTTCCATAATAATATCAGCAATTTCTTGTGGATCATCGGTTTGTAGTTCTTTAATTTTACGTTTCATCCACAATTCATGGTTTTCCACATGCTGCGCCCCTTCAAAAATCCCATCACTCATCATAATTAGAATGTCCTCTGTTTTTAATTGTTCACCAACAACATCCACCTCAACATCCTCAATGATTCCCATTGGCAAGTTGCTTGCTTCTATTTGTAAAACGTTATTTCCACGTTTTACAAAACTTGGGGTTGAACCAATTTTTAAAAACTTAGCGCTTGCATCACGTAAATCTACCATAGCTAAATCAAGCGTCGTAAACATTTCTTCTGTCGTCCTCAATGAAAGAATTGAATTAATAGACTTAATAGCAATTTCTTCATCAATACCGGATTGCAATATTTTTTGTAACAATTTTACCGTTTCCTTACTTTCCATATGTGCCCTTTGTCCATTGCCCATTCCGTCACTAATGGCAAGAGCATATTTCCCAACACTTAAATCCATCATCGCATACGAATCTCCTGATACAAATCCGCCTCCTTTTGCCGCTGTAGCAAGCCCTGTATCAAGAGAAAATGTTTTCGCTGATCCAAAAGATATCATGCTATGACCATTTGGATAAGCAGAAGGTTCTTCATGTTTAACAATAATATTTTCTTTTAAAACATCCGAAAGCATCGGCGCAACTAATTTGTCACATTCCCCATGTTGATTAGATGCTGCCGGAATCATCATTTCAATATCAATATTCCCTCTATCTAAACAATAGATATCAACATGTTCCACCTCGACACCAAAGTCACGAAACGCTTGTAAAATTTGTTCTTCCTGTACCTGATGATTTTCCCGTTCGCGCTGAATTTCTTTCGCAAAATCTTCCATTACTTTTGAAACACCTAATAATTGTTCTGCAACAATTCTACGATTCTCTTTCATTTGTTTTCGTAACTTTTGCCCCTCATAGAAATGACTTAATTCTCCTGCCATTAAATCTGTTACCTTTTTTCCTCTTACGCAGTGCTTTTCCCATTCACGAACCAACTTACGGTTATGCTGAAGCGTTCCTTCTTCTGTTTCATTCATAATTTGTTTCATATAATCATATGTTTTATCAAAATTCACTACCCAGCATTGATCCTTTTTAAAACATGATTGACACGTCTTTGCCGTAATTGTACTTAAAAATAAATCAGCTTCTGTTTCCTCATCCTCTTCCTCCACATATCCATATACCGAAAAGCTATTAGATAATGCAGAGAATACATTTGCAAATTGATTAATTTTATTCGCTGTCACATCACGCATTCTTCGTAAATATTGTTGTTGATCCTGAGAATGTTCTTGTGTTCCTGGCATAAATTTAGCAAGCCGATCGATAATTGCCTGTGGTGTTAGTAAAAAGAATCCTATCGCCACTCCAGATTCTATTAAAGTTGTTATAATATTTACTTGTTTGTCGACGTATAATGTGATTAGACTTGTACCAATTAGCAACCCTAAACTAACGCCCAAACGCTTCCCTTCTTTTAATAATCCACCAAGTAACCCCGAAAAAGCCAATAGACTAAGTTGAGATAAGCTACCTACATTCGCTAAACTCAATATCAATCCTGTAACAACCCCTACTGTTGAACCAGTAGCTGCCCCTGCAACAAAAGCAAATAATAACACTAAATATCTCGTGAAAATATGTTGAACTGAAGCGTCGTAAATAAACCAATCTGTTGTACCCGTTAACACAGATGCAAGTAGTATAATTAAACAAACAATTTCTTCCGTTTCTAACGCTTGTTGCTTTCCCTTTCTTTCTGTCAATAACGGTACACTTTGTAGAAAAATCATTGTTAAAACAAAACTAAGCCCTGCTTCAATAGTACTTACAAGTAAATCATACACAGTGACGGTTTGCTGCGCGAAGTAAACAACAGCGAGATGTGCGGTTAATGCGGAGATAAATACTTGAAATGGTACAAGTCCAACAATTTTACGTGTAAATCGACTAAAGAAGATATTGTAAATGAAGAAAGTAAAAATAGATGCAAAGGCAAAAAGTAAATTATCTAGTGAAACGGAAAGCGCACCACCCATAAGAGCAAGAAATGCGAGTGCCATCTTATCACGCTTCATTACATAAACAGCAGCAAAAAACGGTAGTGCAAACGGTAAAATGTTCGTTAATATATATGCTCTTCCTAAAAGAAAACCGATTACAGCAATAACGAATCCCCATCTAAAGAAAACTTGCTCCAACTTCACTTTCAACTTGCTTGTCCATGTTATTGATCTGAGTTGTCCATCATTCATAGCCAGTGTACTTGTGTTCACAGTATTCCTTCCTGCTTTTGGCATATTTTTAACACCACCTGCATAGTTTAATTACTGTCATTATAAAAGATGATTATTGGGATTTTTGTCAAAACAACAGTTCACACTTACATAATCGTTCGACTTTTTATTCGAAATAAACCTATATATATACAAGTTGTTAAAAATAAGCACCTTAAAAGAACGGAAAATTCAAAAAATATAGGGTGTTTTTGTAGAAGCTTTGCACTTATTTATAATTTCTTAATAAAAAAAGATCATGCTATCTGCATGATCTTTTCTAGATGACCCGTACGGGATTCGAACCCGTGTTACCGCCGTGAAAGGGCGGTGTCTTAACCACTTGACCAACGGGCCGTTAAAATAAATATAGCGGCGGAGGGGATCGAACCCCCGACCTCACGGGTATGAACCGTACGCTCTAGCCAGCTGAGCTACACCGCCATGTCGTCTTATTTAACGGACAATTAGTATCTTATATCAAATTCACTTTAAAGTCAACATGTTTCAAAAAGTTTTTTATTCTTTTTTTAATATACTCATTTACATAAAAAAGCACCCCGAGTGACTTACTCCGGGCACCTCTCTATATGTTAAGAATAAAACGTTCGTTTTATCCGCGACGAGCGCCACGGCCACCACGTTTAGATTCTGTATTACGCTTTAAAGAAGTTAGACGATCTTCACTGTCTTTTAAAAAGCGTGCCATCTTTTGCTCAAACGTTTCCTTTTGATTGCCACCATTATCACGGCCACCACGGTTATCTCTGTTAAAAGAACGATTGCGTTGTGGACGCCCAGAACGTTGTTGATCACCACCACGTTGATCACCACCACGTTGATATTCACTGCGTGGACGATCTCCTTCTGGTTTTACACGTTCTTTCGCTTTTTTAATAGATAGACCGATTTTTCCATCTTTTTCAACATTAATAACTTTTACTTCTACTTGGTCGCCTACTTTTAAGTGATCATTAATATCCTTCACATAATTATCAGCAACTTCACTAATATGAACAAGACCCGTTAAGCCTTCTGGCAGCTCCACAAAAGCCCCAAAATTTGTAATACCTGTTACTTTACCTTGTAACTTGCTGCCTACCTCGATTGACATAAAAAAAATGCTCCTCCTTAGTGGTTAAAAAGTCAAATTTTACTTTATTATATATAATCCTAAAATATAGTGTCAATAAGACACGACCTACTTAGAAACAGGAAAAATTATCTCCCCTTTTCCAGAGAAGAAATAATCCCTCCTAGCAATCTTTAAAACATACTCTTCATCATTCAACTTTTGAACATCATCTTGTAATTTTTTTTCTTTCTTTGTTAATGAATCCAATTCTTTTTTCATCTCTTCAACCTTTACTTCTTTTGCTTTAATGGAACTATTTTGTTGATAAAACGTTACACTAATGCTCGCAATAATTGTAAAAGCAAAGACAAGAAAAACTGCTAAACGGCGATATAATCGCCTCCTGTTTTCATTTGTTTGTATTATATGTTCTCTTATAGAATTTGGATTCTGCTCTTCAATCAATCTTTGCCTCAGTTCCCTCATTTCCGAGGTCCCCCTAACTTCTTTTTATACGCTCCCAAATTTGAAAGATATATTTCTTCAATTTCCTTGTATGTTGCAGTAATTCCACATATCTCTTTATAAAAAGTTTAACACGGTTAGGGAGAAGTTTCCATATGAGCAAAGTAAGAAATCGAACAGGCCAGAAAAAAACTTTCCATACAAAAAGTAATGTCCATACGGTACACTTCCACAACACATGCCCAATTGAAAATAGTATACGAAATAAAAATAAAATAAAAGCAATAATAAGCTGCGCTATAATAATAACAGGTTTTATCATAAGTAGCTGTACAATTTGGATAAAAAATTGTATCGTTTGTACAAAAATATAAATGAGAAAATTCAATACTCGCATATACACTGCTTTCAATAAGCTTTGATATGCAGCAAAACCACAAAACAAAGCTACAAAAACATATATACGTAATTCAGCTTCATTTACAAGCAGCAATACGTAAAAGACAAACAGTGCTTGGACAATCCAAAACAGTATATCATATATAAATACAATCCAACGCTTACGCCGCGGTCGCTGTAAAAAGCGTTGGTATGTATCTAACGCCGCTCCAATCCAAGCACCCATTCCAATCATAGAAAGCATTGTATACAGTTGAATCGTTAAACTCATTTAAACAACTTACTAAAGAATCCTTTAGCTTTCTCCCCTTGATTTTCATCAATGTACAACATCTCATGGATTTTCCCTTTAATGGATACAATACCTTTTTCTACATCTAAATTTTTCATCTGTAAGTTTTGACCGCGAATTGTTAAAAAACCCATTACAGTTTCTAATAAAAACTCTTCACTATCAAAACTCTCTACTTGCTTTACGCCAGTAATATCTATTACACGTCTACCACGCATAATAATATCATGCTCTACAGAAACATTCTGTTGATTAGAAGACGCAACTGAGTAGCCCTTATTCACGTCAATCCCCCCATAGCTTTATACTATCTAGTAAATAATGTATGAGGAGAGAAAATAATTTAGAACAAGCCTTCTTCTGCTTTCACTTTCTCTTCACGAACTACCGTATACATGTTAGCTGCATCTTCTTTTTTCGTTGTTTCTTTTAATTCATTTACTTTTACAGTTACTACCTTTTGTCCAAAACGAATTGTTAGTTCATCTTCTACTTTCACAACAGAGCTCGCCTTTGCAGCTTGCCCATTAATCGCAATTCTTCCTTGATCAGCTACTTCCTTTGCTAATGTTCTCCTTTTAATTAGACGCGATACTTTCAAAAATTTATCTAAGCGCATCTCATTTCCCCCCTATTGATTCTCTATCTGCTTCGCTTCTTCCCATAAAGCATCCATTTGCTCTAACGTTAACTCCTGCATTTCCTTATTCATTTCAGCTACTTTGGCTTCCATGTATATAAATCGGCGCATAAATTTCTCATTTGTGGTACGAAGTGCCTCTTCTGGATCCAATTTATAGTAGCGAGCAATATTAACAAAGGCGAATAGTAAATCCCCAAATTCACCTAACATTTTTTCTTTATCCATCTTTGCAACTTCCTGCTCAAACTCTTTCAATTCTTCAAAAGCTTTATCCATCATTGGCTGTACATCATCCCAATCAAAACCAACTTTTCCTGCTTTTTTCTGAATTTCATACGCACGCATTAATTGTGGTAAACTTTTTGGAATTCCCGTTAAAACAGACTCCCTTACATGCCCTTTTTCTTGTTTTTTAATTTCTTCCCAGTTTAAAACAACTTCTTCCGCGCTCTCTACATCTATATCTCCGAACACATGTGGATGACGACGTACCATTTTTTCAGATAGCGTTCGGATGATATCATCAACTGAGAACCAGCCCTCATCTTCTCCAATTTGAGCATGAAGCATAACTTGTAACAACACATCACCAAGTTCTTCAATCAAGTGGTCATCATCTTCTTCATCAATTGCCTCTAACACTTCATATGCCTCTTCAATTAAATATTTCTTTAAAGACTGATGTGTTTGCTTTTTATCCCATGGACAGCCATTTGGTCCACGAAGCTCAGCAATAATTTCTCGGAGCACATCAAATTGTTGATATAAAGAAGCTCGCTCAGTAACAGGCGGTACATATACGCTCGTTAAATTGTTCAACTCTGTTTCATGATCCAACATATAGAGCGGTACTTTTTTCACTTGCTCAAAAGATGTTCCTGCGGCTGTTACAATATATACTTCATACTCATCAGGCAACATTTCCATTAATGTCAACTTAACCTCAGATGCAACAAACGCATCATATACTTGGCAAAAAATTAAGTGTTGACGTAATTCTAATTGACCTCTTTCAAATGAAGTTGCATCAATAAGTTGGAATCCTTCAATTGGATCTATTTTTAAACTAGCAAACATCGGATCCAAAAAGCTTTGTCCACCTTCAATTCGCACCTCAATCTGCTTCGTTTCCCCTTTTTGCAAGAGTAATTGAACAGTTCGTTCCGCAACAAGCGGATGACCTGGTACAGCATATATAATATCCGCACCTTGCGCTTGTTCTATTAACGTATTCGCAATTGTTTCATACACGATTTCAAATGTATCGTGCGACTCATATACATCATCAAAAGCCGTGTACTTTACACCTTCCTTTTCTAACTCTTCAATAACAGGATGCTCTTTCGTACGCACATACATATGATCTGCTTCTTTTATTTTTCGGTATACACCCATTGTCAGCTGATCTAATTCACCAGCACCTAATCCTAAAATCGTGATTACTCTACTCACAACCATTCACCTCTATCCACTCTTCTTCAATGAAGCTTGTACCTTCTCTTGCTTCATAACAGTCCCTAATTCTTTTTTTGTAAAAACACTTAACTTCGTAATTAAAAACAGATATACCAATCCGCCAATCGCTACGCCTAGCAACGCTTCAATTACAGCTAATCCTCTATACCCTTCATCACTTGCTAGTCCCAACCCTTCATAAATACGCATAAATAACATTAATATAACGACCATTCCTAATCCGCTGATCGTTACTCCAAATATGCCTTGTTTATGAATGAGTGGTTCTTCTACAATTCGAATAAGGAAAGCACTATTTAACAAAGCGATAACCATGAGCGAAATTAACGTTGCGACTGCCGCCCCAGTTACACCAAATTGCGGCATTAACATATAATTGAGCAATAATTTTAGACACCCTCCAAATATAACAAACAATGCCGGCTTTACAGTTTGACCAAGCCCTTGCAGAATAGAAGCCGTTGTAATGGATAAGGAACTAAATAAAATAGAAACAGCTAAAATAGCTAATACACCTGAGCCCTCACTATTTTCAAACAACATAATATTTGTCGGCTTAATGATACACGCTAATCCTAATGCTGCCGCAACTCCAATCACAAAAGTTATCTTCATCGCTAACTGCACCTTTTGTTGAATAAACAGACGATCTCCTCGTTCTTTTGCTGAAGTAATAATTGGAATAAGCGAAAGTGAAAATGAAGTCGTCACAACTGTACCAAGCTGCATAAGCGGGATACTTCTGTCATAAACACCCTTTAATACTTTTGCAATTTCCGCCGGTTCTCCTGCCTGAATAAGCAATGTATAAAACGAAACTGAATCTGCCATTTGTATAAAAATTAACACTAAATTACTAACACAAATAGCCATTCCTTGCCAAAAAAGGATTCGAATGATTTTCTTTTTATTGTGTACCCTCTTCCATCCTTGTAAGAAAATAGAGCGAAAATTATGCCGCATATAAAATAAAAGTACGAGTATACCAATAAACCCGCCTGCAATCGACCCCAACATCGCTCCTGCTCCAACTGTATATAAATCAAATTCATGTGCAATGAGGAACAACGATAAGAACACAATAATTGACACACGAACCGTTTGTTCAATCACTTGCGATATAGCTGTCGGTATCATATTGTTAAACCCTTGAAAGTGCCCTCGTGCAACAGATAAAAAGGGCATTAACAAGAATGAAAATGAAATAACTCTTAGCAGTTTATCTAAATTTGCATCGCCCATGACTGATGCAATCGTGTGAGCTCCTAAAAACAACGTAAAGAAACCTATACAACCGATTCCTAATAAAAACCAAAAAGAAACACAAATAATTCCCTCTGCCTCTTCCTGTTTTCCTTGTTCTAAACGCTCTGCTACCATCTTAGAAATAATGATGGGAAAACCATAAGTAGCTAAAATTAAACAAAATCCATAAAACGGATAAATTTGTTGATAAATATAAAAACCAACATCCCCCGCTATATTTTGATATGGAATACGGTAAAAAGCGCTTAATACTTTCGTAACAAAACTTGCAACCGTTAATATAATAGCCCCGCGCCAAAAAGCTTGATACTTCTTCGCTTCCATACGAGAAAACTCCTTTTCCTATTCTCATCCCTCGTATTATATCACAAAGAAAAAACAGGATTCCTTTTAGATTTATACAATAAAAAAGGTAGCAAGACGCTACCTTTAAATGAAATACAATCCTACTTTCCGAAAAAAACCTTTTATAAAGAAATATTATGATTAAGAAGAATTACTGTTCCATTTGTTTTGCTAAAAAACTTGCAGCAGTATTTACTGCCTTATGCTCTACCTCACTTATAATTGCTTCTTTTGAAAAGATGATAACAGCTCCAATCGGATCTCCATTTGCAACGATTGGGCCAACTGTATAAGAGCTAACCTTTTCAGCTACACCATCGATAATCGAAATTTCACTTTCATCTGTCATAACAACAGATTTTCGATCTTCCATCGTTTTTTCGATTAAATCGCCAACACTTTTATTTAAGTATTCTTTTTTAGATACCCCCGCTACGGCGATAATGGAATCGCGATCACATACGAGTACGTTATGTCCTAAGCTATCGTATAAAGCTTCTGCATATTCTTTTGCAAAATCACCTAATTCACTAATTGGAGAATATTTTTTCAAAATCACTTCTCCATCGCGATCCACAAAAATTTCTAGCGGATCTCCTTCTCGGATACGAAGGGTTCTACGAATTTCTTTCGGAATTACTACCCTACCTAAATCATCAATTCGACGTACAATTCCAGTTGCTTTCATTCTAATGCTGCCTCACTTTCTACTGATGATGAAAGTGGTGAATTTACCTGTTCATGTAAAAATCACCAACTGTTAGACATAGTATTTTACACATTAGTTCTTCTATGCACGTCGAATTGCATTTTTTATTTTGTTTTAGGCATTTATTACTTCTTTTTTCACGTCAGACAAACCTTTTAATAAATTTTCGGCGATTGTTAACCATTTTGATGTTTCTAATCCATTCGTTTTCATAACAATTTTCAAACGAGAACCTTCCATACCAAGACCAATCATACGACCAAAACTATTACCAAGCATAAATAATTTTCCACCATCAATATTTTGGCTTGATTGCTCTGAGAATAAAAACGTCACTTCAAATTTTGTTTGTTTAATTAGCTCAATCTGTTCTTTCGTTGCTAATACTTTAATATTTGCAATTTGTAATAAATATCCAACTTCTTGCGGATAGTCTCCAAAACGATCAATTATTTCTTCTTGTAATTCCTCAATATCTTCAATCGCAGAGACACCTCTAAATTGTTTGTACATCATAATTTTTTGTTTACTATCTGAAATATAAGCGTCTGGCAAGTAAGCATCCACTTCTAAATCAATTTCAACATCAATCGTATTTTCAATTCCTTGTGTTCCTTGACGCTGTTCAATCGCATCTTTTAACATTTGAGAATATAGATCAAATCCGACAGAATCGATGAATCCATGCTGCTCAGCCCCTAACAAGTTACCAGCACCACGAATGGATAAATCTCGCATTGCAATTTTAAATCCTGATCCAAGTTCTGTGAATTCTTTAATTGCTTGTAAACGCTTCTCAGCGACTTCTGACAACACCTTATCACGCTTATATGCAAAGTATGCATAAGCAACACGGTTTGAACGACCAACGCGCCCACGAAGCTGATAAAGCTGTGATAATCCCATACGATCGGCATCAAATACAATCAATGTATTTACATTAGGAATATCAACACCTGTTTCAATAATCGTTGTACTTACAAGAACATCATGCTGCCCATCTAAAAATGATAGCATGACAGACTCTAGTTCACTCTCGTTCATTTTCCCATGTGCATACGTCACACGCGCCTCCGGGACTAACATGGAGATTTCATCTGCTTTTCTTTCAATATCTTCAACACGGTTATACAAGAAATAAATTTGACCGCCCCTTGCAAGTTCCCGTTCTATCGCCTCTCGAATTAACCCTGGATTATACTCAACCACATATGTTTGTACCGGGAAACGATTTTCTGGTGGCGTCTCAATAACAGATAAATCTCGTACACCGAGCATAGACATATGGAGCGTACGCGGAATTGGCGTCGCCGTTAATGTTAATACATCAACATTCGCTTTCAATTGTTTAATCTTTTCTTTATGCGTAACACCAAATCTTTGTTCTTCATCGATAATTAGTAAGCCTAAATCTTTATAGGTTACATCTTTAGATAAAATGCGATGTGTTCCAATAACAATATCAACTGTCCCATCTTTTAAACCTTTAATTGTTTCATTTTGTTGTTTTCTAGTACGGAATCTACTTAACAATCCAATATTAATTGGGTAGTCTTGAAAACGTTCTCGAATCGTTTCATAGTGTTGTTGTGCAAGAATCGTTGTCGGTACTAAAATTGCAACTTGCTTTTCATCCATAATTGCTTTAAACGCTGCACGAATTGCAACTTCCGTTTTACCATATCCAACATCACCACATAGAAGTCGATCCATTGGACGCCCACGTTCCATATCTTTCTTAATTTCTTCAATAGAACGCAACTGATCCTCTGTCTCCTGGTACGGGAAAGATGATTCAAATTCCTGCTGCTCTGCAGTATCCGGCGTATACGCATATCCCTTTGAAGCCTCACGCTCTGCATACAATTTAATTAAGTCATCTGCAATATCTTGTACAGATTTTTCTACCTTCGTTTTGACCTTTTTCCAATCGTTTCCGCCTAGTTTGTAAACTTTCGGATTCTTACCTTCTGATCCTACATACTTTTGTACTTGATCAATTTGTTCGATTGGCACATATAACTTATCATTACCTTGATACTTAATGTTCAAATAATCTTTATGGACACCATTAATTTCTAACGTTTCAATTCCTAAAAATTTACCGATACCATGATTTACATGAACAACGTAGTCGTCAACTTTTAACTCTGAATAACTTTTAATACGCTCTGCATTCGATAGTTTTTGCTTACGTTGTGATTTTTTTACTTTTTTATGGAACAGCTCTTTTTCTGTAATCACAACAAGCTTTTGCATTGGCATTTCAAATCCTGCATGTAAATCACCTACAGCAATTTGAAGGCGACCAGGAAGCAATATATCTGTAGATTCTATAATGTCTGCTTCAATATCATAATCACTTAAAATATATTGTAGTTTTTTTGCGCGTTCTTCATCTGTTCCTAATACAACAGTCGTGAAGTCCCCTTCAGTCCATCTATCAATTTCTGTTTTTAACAATTGCATTTGCCCATGAAAGTCCTGCATTGTTTTACACGTTACATTAACAATATTTTGCGGGTGCGTATGTGCAATATGGCGTAAAAATAATGTTAAATATACAAAGCTTCTCTTTTTATGGTGTAGAAATTCTTCAAATTGGTGTGAGAACACCAAATCTTGAATAATTGCCCCTTCACTTAGAAGCGATGTATACCATTCTGCTTCTTCTGTCTCAAGATGTGATGCCGTTTCTTGAATACGCGAAATTTCATCTAAGATAACGACACCATTCTCAGGTAAATAGTCTATTAGACTAGCATGTTCTTTGTAAAAAATAGATAAATATTTAAACATTTGCTCTATAGTCTGTCCATTTTTCAATATTTCTATCTCGTGACTAACTGTTTCAAGTACTGCTGTCTTGATTTTATCATCAGAGAGCTTCTGCATCGTCTTCATTAAACCTTCCTCAAGACGCTCCACCCCTAATTTCAGTTCATCTTTTGAAAATAAAAATTCTGTCGCAGGACCGAATTTCACGCTTTCTCTTTTATCTTGAGAGCGTTGTTCTTCTACATCAAATGAGCGGATAGAATCTACTTCCGTATCAAAGAACTCTATACGAAACGGTAATTCTTCAGTTAACGGATAAATATCCAGTATACCCCCGCGCAAACTAAATTCTCCAGGTGCTTCTACCATTGACTTACGTTCATATCCAATATGATGCAATGTATGAAGCAACACATCTAAATCAATCTCTTGCCCTAGACTAATTTCGATTTGCTTTTGCTTCCATAATTCTTTTATTGGTAAAAATCTACGTAATCCAGCAACTGGAACAACAATAATGCCCTGCTCGCCCATCGCTAAACGATTTAATACTTCAATACGCTGCGCTTTCAGTTCTGGGCTTGCAACTCCTATTTCTGACGCAATTAATTCATTAACCGGATATAACCATACATCCTGCTCACCAAGTAGTGATACTAAATCCTCATATACTTTTTGCGCTTGAAATAAGTTGTGTGTAACAACAAGTTGTGACTGCTTTGTTTTTTTATATAAAGCAGCCATTAATAAAGAACGAGAAGAAGTTGCCATACCTGATACAAGCTGTTCTTTCAATCCTTCTTCTAGTCCATTAATAATGGATTGTATTTCTTTATTTTTATAAAATTGCTCTAATAACCCTATCATTTTCAAAACTCCTCTCAACATAAAGAGCAAGTTAATATATTTTTATGCAAATATTTTGGAAAAAGAAAACAGAAAAATGCTTTGGACACGCCAAAGCGACAACATTTTATTGCAAAAATTTTTCATACTCATAATACTCCGGATAAGATGAGAGCGTTTCTTGGCACGACTCACAGATTGTTTTTATATATATATTTCCATTTTCATGAAAATGAATCATATCCAATCGTTCTTGCTCTGTTAGTTGAAATAAAACTTTGTTGTATACCTTTTCTGCGGTAATGGAACCTACGTTACAACCACAATGTCTACAGTAATAATGTCCTTCCATACTATCCTCCTAAGTGTACAATTACTACTAGTATGGATAAAAACATTATAAAATATTCCAATTTAGAACATTAACCGTTAAAAGTATTCATAATTTGAAGAAATGGTTTCTTCAACCACTCTTCACATGCGTCCGCAGCTTTTTCAATAGATTGATTTACCTCTGGTAGCTCTTCTGCTGTGAAACGCCCCAATACATAATCCACAACTTTCATTCCATTTTTTGGACGATCGATCCCCATACGAATACGTTGGAACTCTTGCGTTCCTAAATGAGAAATTGTCGATTTCACACCGTTATGACCGCCTGCACTACCTTTCATACGAAGACGCAATTTACCCACTGGAATATCTAAATCGTCATACATGACAACAAAATCTTCTACATCAATTTTATAGTAATCCATAAGGGGACGAATGCTTTCTCCAGATAAATTCATATACGTAAGCGGCTTTAATAAAATTACTTTTTCACCATTAACAAAACCTGAACCATACATGCCTTTAAACTTTTGTTCACTTAAAGAAATGCCCCATCGTTTCGCAAGCTCATCAATTCCCATAAATCCGATATTATGCCTTGTTAATTCATATTCTCTACCCGGGTTCCCAAGTCCTACTATTAATTTCACTCTTGTACCACTACTTTCTTTTTACGATACGAAAAGACGTAACCAAATTTGGTTACGTCTCATTCTATCCAATTAATTGAATAATACACTCACTGATTCTTCTTCATAAACACGAATGATCGCTTCTCCGATTAATGGAGCAACAGAAAGCTCGTGTACTTTATCAATTTTCTTCTCTTCCGGTAATACAATAGAGTTTGTTACAACTAACTCTTTAATATTTGAGTTTTGGATACGCTCAATTGCTGGACCAGATAAAACTGGGTGTGTACAGCAAGCATATACTTCAGAAGCACCGTTCTCAACAAGAGCGTTTGCTGCTAATGTAATTGTACCAGCTGTATCAATGATGTCATCAATTAAGATTGCTGTCTTACCTTCAATGTTACCAATGATATTCATAACTTCCGACACATTCGGACGTGGGCGACGTTTATCAATAATAGCAATTGGCGCTTTTAGGCGGTCTGCCATTTTTCTTGCACGTGTTACACCACCGTGGTCAGGAGATACGATTACGATATCTTTAAGACCTTTTGTCTCAAAGTAATCAGAAAGAATCGGTACACCCATTAAGTGGTCGATTGGGATATCAAAGAACCCTTGAATTTGTGGAGCATGTAAATCTAGAGTGATTACACGAGTTGCACCTGCTGTTTCAAGTAAGTTTGCTACAAGTTTCGATGTAATTGGTTCACGAGAACGCGCTTTACGGTCTTGACGCGCATAACCATAATAAGGAATAACGATATTAATTGTTTTTGCAGATGCACGTTTTAATGCATCAATCATAATAAGTAATTCCATGATATGTTCATTTACTGGGAAGCTTGTAGATTGAATAATGAATACATCGCAACCACGAATACTTTCTTCAATGTTAATTTGAACTTCTCCATCACTAAAACGGTCAACAGAACATTTCCCTAACCCTACTCCAATATGCTTTGCAATTTGCTCAGCAAGTTCCTTATTAGAGTTTAAAGAGAATACTTTCAAATTAGAATTTAGATATTGAGTCGACATCTAGATTAACCCTCCACATTATGATTTTTTCTTATTCAGCAATTGATCAACATAGTCTTCTTTGTTAACTTGACGTGCACGTGCAATTGATAATGCTTTTGATGGAACACTCTCTGTAATTGTAGAGCCTGCCGCAACATAAGCACCATCTTCAACTGTTACAGGAGCAACAAGGTTTGAATTACAACCAATAAATACGCCGTTTCCAATAACTGTTTTAAATTTATTCTTGCCATCATAGTTCACCGTAATTGAACCACAACCAAGATTCACGTCTTCTCCAACTTGTGCATCCCCGATATAACTTAAGTGTGAAGCTTTACTTCTATTACCAAAAACAGTCTTTTTGATTTCCACGAAGTTTCCAACGCGTACTTCGTCACCAATAACTGAATCTGGACGGATATGTGCAAATGGACCGACGGAAACTTCCATACCAATCTTACTGTCATGTACAGTAGATTGACGAATTGTCGTACGATCTCCAATTTCACTATCACGTACTACTGTATGTGGACCAATTTCACAATCAGAACCAATTACAGTTTTGCCTTCAATAACTGTTCCCGGATAAAGAACTGTATCACTACCAATAATTGCATCAGCAGAAATGTATGTGTTATTTGGATCAATAATTGTAACACCATTTACCATGTTCTTTTGGTTAATACGCTTTTTCATAATAATTTCCGCTTGCGATAGAGCGACTCTGTCATTAACACCTAATGTTTCATCGAAATGCTCTGTTTGATAAGCTGATACAATATGACCTTCACTTTTCAAAATCTCAATAACATCTGGAAGGTAATATTCACCTTGAACATTATCGTTTGAAACTTTAGAAAGTGAAGCAAATAGTGCCTTATTATCAAAACAATACGTACCTGTATTAATTTCTTTAATAGCTCGCTCTACTTCATTTGCATCTTTATGCTCAACGATTTTTTCAACATGACCACTTTCATTACGAACAATGCGTCCATATCCAGCAGGCTCTTCTATGTACGCTGTTAACACCGTCGCTTTCGCTCCTGCTTCTTCATGATGCTTTAACAATGCTTCCATTGTTCCTGCAGTTATAAGGGGTGTATCACCACAAATAACTAAAGTTGTTCCCTCTTCATTTGCAAGTACATCGGCAGCTTGATCAACAGCATGTGCTGTACCAAGTTGTTCTGCTTGCAATGCAAACTCACTTACGTTCCCTAGTTGTTCTTGTACTTTTTCAGCACCATGTCCAACTACCGTTACAAGTTTCTGCAATCCTAATTGAGATACTTGATCAACTACATGCTGTACCATTGGTTTTCCGCATACAGGATGAAGCACTTTGTATAGCTTGGACTTCATACGTGTGCCTTTACCTGCAGCTAAAATCACTGCAAATCTGTTTGACATATAGACCCTCCATCGCAACCTATTTATCCATTAAAGATATTATCCTAAATCATTATATATTTCAAGAAACACAGCATAACTATTAAATTTTACCATACTTCTTATAAGATGTTTTATTCTTTAATATCTTTTTTTAGGAAATAAGATATACTATTTCGAATGATTTTAAAGAAATTAGAAGTTTACATATAACGAGGACAATAAAGTGAGGCTTTAATTAGCGGAAAATTTCATTCAAAATAAATACTTTATAAGTACAAAACCGTTCTTTTTAGGCGGGAGAGAGCGCCCGGCCTCGCACAGAAGCGGTCAGGACCTTTTTTGCCTCCATGCCAAGGGAAGACAAAAGGAGATAACGAGTTCAGATCTTCTTTTATTTTCATAGCCGGAACTTAGGTGCCAATAAATCAAAATGGATTTACAAATTAAAAAACAAACCCCTGTAAGGGTTTACAGGAGTTTGTTACAAAATTATAGAGCTCCTTTATTAGAGCCCTTTTTATTCGAATTTTACGAAGCTCCTGCTTCTTCAAACTCAACTTCTTCTAACTCGCCTAAACGGTGATACTCAGCTAAAACCGCATCTTGAATTTTTGAGCGTGTGTTAGAATTAATTGGATGCGCAATATCACGGAACTCCCCATCTGGAGTACGTTTACTTGGCATTGCTACAAATAATCCATTATTGCCATCAATTACACGAATATCATGAACAACAAACTCATGGTCTAATGTAATAGAGGCAATCGCTCTCATACGGCCTTCTGTGTTTACGCGGCGTAATCTTACGTCAGTCACTTCCATCTTGTGTTCACCACCCTTTTCTAAATAAGCGATATGTTTGTATAAATTCCACAAATTTTCTATTTTTCCTTTAATTTTTTAAAAATTTTTAAGATAAAAATTTTTATTTTAACGGAATATAAGAATTAATGGACGTTATCGCTTACAAATTTTCATTTTACAAGGGCAATAACTTCAATTTCGACGGAAACATCTTTCGGTAATTTTGCAACTTGTACACAAGAACGAGCTGGTTTATGTGCAGAAAAATATGTTCCATATACTTCGTTTACATCATTAAAATCATCCATATTTTTTAAAAATACAGTTGTTTTTACAACCGTATCAAATGATGCTCCTGCCTCTTCTAACACAGCTTGTAAATTTCGAAATACTTGTTCGGTTTGTATTTTCACATCACCTGTTACAAGTTCTCCACCTGCCGTTAATGGCATTTGTCCTGAGCTATAAAACATGTTATTTACGATAATTCCTTGTGAATATGGACCAATCGCTTGTGGTGCTTGATTTGTTTGAACTACTTTCATATTTTCTCACCCTTTTATTATTTTATTTTCCTTAAATAAAAACTCCTAGAAAACTTTCTTCCCATATAAACACAGTTCATCCTATCTAAAATAATTAGGATACCCTGTGCTAGCGGGCGGTAAGACTTTCACAATACAAGAAAAGACTTAACGCCCACTAGCACTTTCATTTACAAAAAAAGATAAAGCTTCTGCTTTACCTTTTTATTCAGCTTCTACAAGCCCTTCGTCAAATGGCACAAGTGAATAATTCCCTTTTTCCACTTGAATTGTTTTCTCTTTAATATCTACTTCTGATAAGCGGATTAAAGAAACAAAGTTATTAATAAGTCTTTCTTCAATATCTGTCGATTCTACTAATACGCCGATTCCAACAACATTGGCATTAAACTCTTCTAGCATGCTAATCATGCCTTGAATTGTTCCTCCAGCCTTCATAAAATCATCAACGATTAAAACATTGGCACCTTCCGGAAGACTACGTTTTGCTAAAGTCATTGTTTGAATACGCTTAGATGAACCTGATACATAGTTAATACTAACTGTTGGTCCTTCTGTTACCTTATTATCTTTTCTTGCAATTACCACAGGTACATCTAAATAATTCGCTACCGCATATGCAAGCGGAATCCCTTTTGTTGCTACCGTCATAACCGCATCAATCGGCTGCCTCGCAAATACAGAAGCAAATAGGCGACCTGCCCCGTTGATATAGCGTGGATTACTCAAAAGATCCGTCATATATAAGTATCCACCTGGAAGAATACGATCTGGATTCTCAAATAAGACACAAAGCTCATTAATGATCAGATTTGCTTCCTCTTCACTTATATATGGAATATATTTCACTCCTCCTGCTGCCCCTGGTATCGTTTGCAATGTGCCGACCCCTTGTTGTTCAAACGTTTGCTTAATAATAACTAAATCTTCACTAATGGAAGACTTAGCTGATTGATACCGTTCAGCAAAAAAAGTGAGAGAAACTAACTGACGAGGATTTTGCAATAAATAGTAAGTCATATCAACTAGTCTTGTACTCCGTCTAATTTTCACATTCTCACCCCAAATCACGAATATTCTAAACAAATCATAACTTATTATACGTCTTTATTCAAGCGTTTCTCGCTCTCCTAATAGACGGACTGCGTATACTTGTTCACAAAATCCTTTTAAACCATTATAAATACGGTGCATACGCGAATCATGATGCACAAGCCCAAACACAGTTGGACCACTGCCACTCATTAAAACTGCATCTGCGCCAAAGCGCTTCATCTGTGCTTTAATACGTGCAACTTCAGGATGCATCGCAAATGTCACATCTTCTAATACATTTCCAACTGCATTGCATATTCCTTTATAGTCACCTTGATTGATAACTTCAACCATTTTATCTACGTCTGGATGTGTAACACGATTTAATTGTAAATTTCCATATACGTCAGCAGTAGATACACCGATATGAGGCTTCGCTAAAATAACCCAACAAGAAGGAGGTGTCTTTATATGCTCAACCTTTTCTCCTCTTCCTGTCGCAATCGCTGTTCCGCCATATACACAAAAGGATACGTCAGATCCAATTTCTGCTCCAAGTTCCGCTAATTCACCTATTGTAAGACCTAAATTCCATAGCTTATTAAGACCACGTAATGTAGCAGCCGCATCACTGCTTCCACCTGCTAATCCTGCTGCTACTGGAATTGTTTTTTCAATAGCAATAGATACACCTTGTTTTACCTTAAATTTCTCTTTTAATAATTTCGCTGCTTGATAAGCTAAATTACGCTGGTCGTCTGGGACATACCGATTATGGGATACAATTTCAATACGGTCTTCTGATAACTCCGTTAACTCTAAACGATCTGCTAAATCGATTGTTGTCATAATCATTTTCACTTCATGATAACCGTCTTGTCTTTTCCCTAGTACATCTAACGACAGATTAATCTTTGCTGGTGCTTTCACTAGTAGCTTCAATCTATTCACCCACTCTATGTACTCAATCTTTTATCGTTTATTTTACCATAAATTTATAGTAAGACGATGACACTTCCCTAATTATAACGAAAAGCATTCAGAATGAAACTACTTATGCAAAATGATGATACCTTTTGGCGTGCAAAAAGCCGAGGAATTTCTCCTCGGCTACCGTAGCATAGAAGTTATTTTGCAACTACTGGTTTTGTTTCATTAATTGCTGCTGTGCAATTTCAATAGCACGTTTCACCATATTACCAGCATCTTTCGCACGAATTCCGCCCCATCCTTCTTTCTGAACAACATCATAAAATCCAAGCTCTTTTGCAAGCTCTTCTTTAAACTGATTTGACATGACTCCTCTTCGTCTACTCAATGCAGGTCCCTCCTTATTTTGCTACGGTATAATTAGTATGCAAAAAAATGTCTTTTTTATTTGTGGGAATATATGTAACAAATTAGACAACTACCCTAAAATAACCTCGTTCTGAGGATCATCATAAAACGTTAATTCTACCGTTTCTGTTAAAACATCTGCATAGCTATAGGAAACACGCTGCAATGTATCTTCTTGTTGATCTAACTGTACAACAAAAACAGAACGATAAGTTTCTGCTAGTACGCCTGATTGTTCCACTGTTTTTCTTCTTCCACTATTCGCCTTTAACATAAGGCGCTTCCCAAGATGATGATCTAATTCACTTTTAATTTCATCTAAACGTTTTGACATATACTTTGCTACACCTCGCTGTAATTTAGAGTGAATACATAAATACATGATATATCTATCCCAATCATTGCCTATACATAACAAGCAATATCTTCGCAAGAACCTAATGCGTTCGAATAGATAGAAGAATTACTATATTGTAAAAGTATTATTGTATAGTCTGTACGTTCTTACCTTTTTTTATCCAAGCACCTACAAATCCTTGTTTATGGTACATCTTTCACCAAACAAACTGATACTTTTCCCATAAGAAAAACAAGGTACATATATACCTTGCTTACTCTTCATAATATTGAAAAGGTAATCCTGTTCGTAAAAGTCCTCGGGTCTCAATACCACCAAGGCCTTTTTGCCCAGTAATAGTATTTCGAACAACATCCCATACATTTACGCGTTCCATAAATGAAGTAAAACTAATCTTCCCCACTACATATACTGGATCCAATGCATGAATATTAATACGCGATGGTGAACTAGCAAAATTAGCACCAGCTCGAATTAATGCTTCAAAATGAGACTGACATGCCCCTGCAAAAATAACAAGTTGATCTAAAGAAGGGTATTTTTTTCGTACTTCCCGAACGGCCTGTACAAAGTGCCGAGAATGACGATAAGCTGCTAAGTCTCCCATAACTCCTTTAGATTTTGTATATGCATCATGACCTGTAATGACCAAAATGTCTGGACGAAAATGATCGATTAAATCAACTACCTTTTCATGCATTTCTGTTTCTTTACAATGTACCCCTTGAACTGGAACACCTATCTTTGTATATAAATCTAAACATTTCCGTAAATATAATGGGTCTCCATCTATATGCAAAACCCTACCTGGCATTTGAAAATAATTGACTTCACTCGTATATCCTCCTGTAGAATTATGCTCGTGACGTTGCTTCATCAAAACATAGTCTTGTTGAAACAGGCGATATGTTCGCTCCATCGTTTCCTTCTCACGCTTTTCCCTTTTCTTATACTCTCTCTGATCAATGCTAATTAAATCTTCAAGCGGTGCATCTGCCACAAGTCTGACTTCTTCTCCAAATAATATTGCAATTTCACCTTTTATTTCTGTAATGCGAAAAAGAATGTCTCGGTTATAAGACTGTCGTTCCACTAAATCTCCAACATGTACAGCCATTATCCTACCTCCAAATTCATTAGGCCATCTCACTAACCATGTTCTGTTTTTAACGTATGAATTTAGAGTGAAAAGGGTGACAAAAAGGACAGCTCGAATTGATATTATCCCCTTAAGGTAGACAGTGTAAAAAGACCATGAATAAACATGGATGTTACACTTTTACTTGGAGGGG